>JAKUSY010000159.1 GCA_022451445.1 Planctomycetota bacterium | reverse complement strand
CGGAAGATCTTTCGCGGCGCCTCGATCCCCTCGAGCGCCAGGTCCGTGGAGGGCTCGGAGCTGCCCGCCCCGAGGGCGATGATGGGGATGCCGAGCGCCCCGAGCGCGCGCGCCGCCTGCCTGGGATCACCCGGGGCATTGTGATTTCCATCGGAGATGAGGAGAACGCCCGCGAGGTCTTCGCGCGGTGTCCTGAGCACTCTCTCGAGGATGGGGGAACCCAGGTTCGTTCCCGCGGAGGTGTCGAGGGAAAGCTTCCCGGGCTTCTCGAGGGGCTCGAGCTTCTCGCCGAGAGAGTAAAGAGAGACCTCGAACCGGTTGCGCAGGTCTTCATACCAGCTCGATGACAACAGCCGCCGGGCGGCCTCGATTCTCGAGATGGCCCCGGTCTCCAGCTCGACATCCTCGATGGCCATGCTCGCCGAGGTGTCGATGACCACCAGGACCTCGCCGCGTTTTTGTTCGGTCGCCGTCTCGACGAGGGCGGGGTCCAGGAGGAGGAAGAGGACGGAGGCGAACAGGAAGAGCCGCAGGATGGTGATGGCCCAGCCCGCGAGAGGCCCGCAGGAGCATCGGTCGGTCCTGTAGAGCGAGACTGAGAGACCGAGCGCTGCGGCCAGGAGAAACGGAAAAATCCAGAACGGAAGCCAGCCGGTGACGAGGGTCATGACGCGCCTCCAGCGGGCTCGGCCGGTCCTGACGAGGTAAATCCCTTCAGGAGGACGAGCTCGAAAAGGAGCAGCAGCAGGCCCAGGAGGAGAGCCCAGGGCCAGTGCTCGATTTCGATGATGACGGTCTGCCGGCCGCCGGGGCTGCGGTTGGAATAGCTGCTCCTGCGGATTCCGAGCTTGTTCTCCAGGTTTTCCAGCTTGCCGGTCTCAAGCCGTGTGAGGTCCGATTCGTGGGGATTCATGTTCACAGCCAGGGTCACGGCGCGTTGGCCGCCGCTCTCGTGGGCGATTTCAAAGGAGTAGAAGCCAGTCTCGTGAGTTTGCCCCCAGCGGAGCACCGGTTTGCCGGCCGAGGTGGAAATTTCGATGGTGCCGGTCTCTCCTGTCGGGCTGGTGATCCGGGCCTCCCCGTTCTTCTCTCCCGTTTCGAGCGCGAGCTCCAATGTTTCACCCTGGTCGCGGCCTGGCGTGGGTGATGGGCCGAGGGCGAGATAGCGGATCAACCGGTGGAGCAAAGGAACGAAGAGCGGGGTCCGCGGCAGGTCTGTTTCGAGTGGGGTCGCTCCCGTGGTGAAGAGAACGATTTTTCCTTCCCCGAACGGATGTTCGATGATCCACGGAGACCCGTCGCCGGTTTTTGAGAGGGCCGCGGATTTTTCCTTTGCCGGGCCCGTTTTCCAGCAGCTTCTTATCGATAAGCGGGCGAGGTCCGCCTCCGAGACGCCCTTGAAGATGGAGAAGACCGGGTGCTCGAGGTCGGTTTCGACCGGATGGAAGGTCTCTCCCGCTGCCGCCTCTCGCCGCGCGATCAGCTCGGCGGGAAGGAGTCCGCTTCCGCGGCGCCAGAGCCTCTCGTTGGCGAAGAGTCGATCTGTTTCCGCGTCCGCGAAGATGAGGAGACCGCCGCCCCTCTCGACGAAGCTTTCGATGAGATCGAGCTTGCGCGGCTCGAGGGCCCGAATTCCGGAGAGCACGAGGACCCGAGCCCTTGCCAGGATCTCACTGTCGGCGGAGCCCAGGATCACCGGGCGGAAGATGACCTCGGGAGGATGGGCCTCTCCGTACCTGGGAAAGAGGGCCAGGTCGATCCAGTGGCCTCCGCCGGCCCTGCCCTCCGTCTTCGGATCCTGTAGAATCGGCACCTCCAGCCGGTCGAGGACCTCGATGACAAGGTGCCGGGCATCGTCGTAGGGGAGCCCATCGCCCGCCCCCTCTCCGATGATCTCCGCGCTGACCCTGGCCGTTCCGGCATCGGAGAAGCGGTGACGAAAGGAGACCGCCTGGTCGTCTTTGGTCGCAGCCAGTGGCCTGCTCACGATCACCTCGCCATTGACCGTTACCCTGAGGTGGAGGTCTTCACCGCCCGGGGCCGGCGCCACCGTGGCGCGAAAGCCGACAGCCGAGTCGGTTCCGGTTACAAGCGAATCGCTCTCGAATTTGACGATCCTGTGGTTGTGGGCTTCGGGGACTCCGCAGTCTATGAGGTCGACGGAGGGGGCAGGCTCGAGCGCCGCGAGGCGGGAGGCGAGGAATTCCAGGTTCCTATCGTCCGCTTCTCCGAGGCTGTCGGCCTGCTGATCGGTGAGGATGTAGATCTCACGTACGGTAGAGGGCAGGCCGGAGGCTTCAGAGATCGCATCGTCGAGGGTGCGAAGCAGGTCGAAGCGTCCGCCCGTGAGCTCTAATGATTCGAGCTTGCGGCGAGTTTTTTCGAGATCGAAGAGCTCGCCGGGAGATTTTTCACCGCCGCCGCCGGCCAGAATCACCGCCGTGTCCGTTGGCTTGAGCTCTTCGAGAAGGGCTCGGGCACGTGATTTTCCCCGTGCGAGCAGGTCGCCGGAATCGCCATCGGGGTGGTAGCTCATGCTGAAGCTGGTGTCGATGACCAGCACCAGGCCGCGGCTGGAGGAACTGGCGGCGCTGAGCTCCTCCTCGATTTCAGTGGCTGGCCTCAGGAGCGCATAGACCATGAGGGCGAGGGCGAGGCTCCGTACCGCGATCAGCAGCGCCTCCCGGAAACGGATCCACCTGAGCCTGGCCCGTTGCCGGGTAAGGAAGAATTGCAGCGCCGGCCAGTCCATTCTTCGGGCCCTGCGCCTGTCGATGAAGTACAGGAGGGTTGGCAGGAACGCGAAGATGAGCAGCGGCCAGAGCTGGGGGTTGTGGAAGGTGTCAGGCAGTGGGTTCATCGTTGCCTCGACCGCAGATGCAGGAAGCGTCCGAGGGAGTTCGCGAAGGGAGCGCTGGTTTCGAGACAGAGGTAATCGACCTCCGCCGCTGAGCAGCCCTTGCGGATGGCGTCCTGGTGCCCGCTGAAGTTTTCACGGTAGAGCTCGGCCATCTGGCGCGCATCGAGACGCACCTCGGTCGAGGGATCCTCTATATCTCTGAGTACCATCCAGCTGCTGAAGGGCAGCTCCCGCTCGGCGGGGTCGAGAACCTGGAGCACGATGACCTCACCGCCTCGGTGGCGCAGCTGGGAGATCCCCGAGAGAATGTTTCGTTCGTCGTCGAGGAGGTCGGAGATGAGTATCACCAGGGATTTTGGCTCGACGCGCTCAGAGAGCTGCGTCAGCACCTTCGCAAGGTCGGTTCTGCCCTCGGGCCGCGCCTTCTCCATAGCCGAGTAGATGCCCGCCAGGTTTTCGGCCGAGGCTCTCGGGGGGATGTGGTGCCGGAGGGCTTCGCCGGCCAGGGCCAGGCCGATCGCGTCACGTTGGCCCAGGAGCAGGTAGGCCATCGCCGCCGCCAGGCAGGACGCGTAGCGCAGCTTGGTGATTCCTTCGCTCGAGAAGCCCATCGAGGCGGAGGCGTCGAGCACCAGGGTGGCTCGAAGGTTGGTCTCGTCCTCGAATTGCTTGAGGTAGAAGCGGTCGGTGCGGGCATAGCTTCGCCAGTCGAGGTGCTTGAGATCATCTCCGGGAACATAGGGCCGATGTTCGGCGTACTCGATGGATGAGCCCCGGGCGGCGCTGCGATGGAGACCTCTCAGGAAGCCCTCGACAATCTTCCTGGCGACGACCTGCAGCCGCTCGAGCTGCGCGACGGAGCCTGGGTCGAGGAAGTCCCGCAGTTCGGTCATCGGCGGCTCAATCCTTCGTGTTTTCCCTGGTGAGATCCTCCAGGAGCCTGTTCACCAGGCTCTGTGGCGTGACTCCCTCGGCATCCGCGTTGAAATTGGTGATCAGCCGGTGGGAGAGAACGGGTACGGCGACCCGGGCGATGTCCGCCAGGTTGACGTGGAAGCGGCCGCGCAGGAGGGCGCGGGCCTTGGCGGCCGTCATCAGGTATTGGGCCGCGCGCGGCCCGGCTCCGAAGGAGAGGCTGTCGCGGATATAGCCGGGGGCATCGGGCTCTTCCGGGCGCGAGCGCCGCACCAGCTTCAGGGCGAAGCGGTAGACGTGGTCGGCGGCCGGAACGGTTGGTACCAGCTCCTGGATCCTGATGATGTCATTTTCCGAAAGAACGGGCGCCAATTCGATCGAGTCGGGCGCCCTGGTGCGCTTCATGATCTCCAGCTCTTCTTCCTCCTCGGGATAGCCGACCCGGATCGAGAAGATGAAACGATCGAGCTGGGCCTCGGGGAGGTTGTAGGTCCCCTCCTGCTCGATGGGATTCTGGGTGGCGACCACGAAGAATGGAGACGGGAGCTCGGTCGTCTGCTGGCCTACGGTCACCTTCCTCTCCTGCATCGCCTCGAGGAGGGCCGCCTGCGTTTTTGGCGGCGTGCGGTTAATCTCATCGGCCAGCAGCATATTGGCGAAGATCGGTCCTTCGAGGAAGCGGAAGCTGCGAAGACCCGAGTCGGGGTCCTCCTGCAGGATGTCGGTGCCTGTGATGTCCGAGGGCATGAGGTCGGGGGTAAACTGGATCCGCCGGAAGCTGAGGTTCAGGAGCCTTGCCAGGGTGCTGACCAGCAGGGTCTTGGCGAGGCCCGGGACCCCGATGAGGATGGAGTGCCCGCCGCAGAACATGGCGATGAGCATCTGCTCGATCACCTCGTGCTGGCCGACAATGACCTTCGCGAGCTCGCTTCTCAAGCGCGTGGCAGACTCGCGCAGCAACTCCGCGGCCTCGTTGTCCGAGGTGACGACTTCCCGCGCTGGAGCGCTGGAGCTCTCCACCGGGGGAGTTTCGGTGTTTGATTCAGGGCTCGAGGGGTCCGCCATTTCAATCTCCCGTTACCTTAGCTTGATCCGGTGCTTGTCCGGGCCGTCATATTACCATGAGTTTCCCGTGTCGTGAGAACACCAACCGGTCTTCCAGCAACAGATGGACACCTTCACGGAAGCGTGAAATAATACAAGGCCTGCCCGGGAGAGGATCTGTCGGGAAAGAAGACAGTTGAATATTTCCAGGCCGCAGCAGGCCAGCCGCGGCTTGATAGAGAAAACGGGAGAAACGAGATGCTCGAGGTTACCTGTAACGGATGTGGCGCCAAGTACAAGGCACCGGAGAAGTTTTCCGGCCGCAAGATGAGTTGTAAGGCCTGCTCAGAGGTCATGCTGATCGGGGAAGAAACAGTCCCTGAGGTCTCGTCCTCTCCGGTCGAGGAAGAGGTTTCCCATGCGCCGGTCGCTTCCGAGGAGAAGGCGCCTTCCAAGAAGAAGCCTTCCTTCAAGAAGGGCGGTATCTCGGCGCGAAAAGGCGATAAGAAATCTTCTTTCAAGAAAGGCGGTTTATCGAGCTCGAAGATTTCCGAGGCATCGGGCCGTGGGTCCGAGGGCCAGGCTGCCGGAAGCAAGAAGAGCCCCGCCGTGCTGGTCGTAGTTCTGCTGCTGGTGGTGGGTGGACTCGCCGCGGTCGATTTCTTTGTCACCAATATGGTGATCGGAGGGAAGGCTCCGGCCGGCAACGAGGAGGTCGCCGCCGTTGACGATTCCCCCGAGGAGGAACCTGGGGAGGAATCCGCAGAGGAGTCCGCCGATGAGCCGGAGGCCCCAGCCGAACCCGAGGAGACTGAACCTGAAGCCGGGAAACCTGAAGTGGCCGAGCCCGCTCCTGAGAAGCCTGAGGGTCTTCCGGCCGAGCCGGAAGCCCCGGCCCTGGCAGCAATCTCCGCCACCTCATCGCCGGCCGCTTTACTGGTTCCCGCCGAGGCGCAGGTGCTTTTGGGTTTGAATATTCCTCGCCTGATCTCGGCCTACGAGGGTCTGGCCGGGGAAAAACTTCCCCGTACGCCCGCGGAGCTGGAAGAGGGCTCTTACCCACTCCTGGAGCCAGCCAAGCTGGCTATGGCTGCCGGGCTCGATCCGTTCACCAGCATCCGGAGCATCCTGGTCGCGGGCGAGATGCCCGAGAGCTCCCCGATCCCAGGCATAGAAGATTTCGGGGCGGCGGGCGCCGCCGCGGCGGAGTCGGATGGGATGATCCTGGTCGAGGGTGAATTCAGTGATCCGGCCGCAATCGTGAGCGCGCTGGTTGAGATGGAAGTTCTCTCGCCTTCGGCGCCCGAGGTGAAGGCGGGTCTCAATGTATATTCAGTGGCCGAGGGCCAATCGATAAAGGGCCGCTTTACCTTCCTCTCCACGGGACAGATGCTGTTCGCCACTCCCGCCTGGCTCGACAAGGTGATCGCTCGCAGGAAGGGCGAAGGCCAGGGGATCCTCTCGAAAGAGGTCTTCAATACCATGAGCAAGAAACTCGCGAGGAAGGAGGCACTCTGGCTGGTAGCGGACGTTCCGGAAGAGGCCGGGGCCGCGCTGCAGCAGGGGCTTGCCGTTCCGCCCGGAGGAATCCCAGGTCCGGATGACGCACCCGAAGCACCCACTCCGGCCATCAAGATCGATTCCCTGATGCTGGCGCTCGACTCAGGCGGCACCGACTTCTCGCTGGAGTTGATCGGCGTTTCGCCGACGTCCGAAGACGCGGAGAATACCAAGAAAACCATCGGCACCCAGCTCGGCGGCATGTCGCTCCTGGCCATGCAGATGCTCGGGCCGAAGGCGATCGGGCTCATGGGTAAGCTGATGCCCAAGAGCGAAGGTAAGAACGTCACCATAGCCTTTACGCTCAACGAGCAGGAGCTCGCGACGGTCAAGGAGATGGCGCAGAAGGCCCTTGCCAGCTTTGCCGGTCCTCAAGGGGATTCGGCCACGGGTCTCCCGGAAGGATTCGAGCTTCCCGAAGGCTTCGATCCATCGGGTTTCGAGAAGCCTGGCGAGATCGGAGAGAATGATGAGGCTGGCAAACCCGGGGTGGCTGCCGAGCCGGGCTCCGATGAGGTGGTGACAATTCTGATCTCAGGCGCCGATGGGGCCGCTCTGAAGAAGAAGCTTTCTTCAGCGGGTGAGCCGGGTGAATCGGTATTCTTCAAGCTCAATGACCTGGTTCTCGCCGCGGCGCAGAAGGCAGACAGTGGCATCGACAGAATCAGCGGCTCACTCGATGACGATGTGGCCAGCTTCGAGGTTGGCCCGGTCAAGG
>JAKUSY010000158.1 GCA_022451445.1 Planctomycetota bacterium | reverse complement strand
CTGAGAGGCCTGGGGCTGGGAGACCGCGCAAGAGTGCGCCGGGCCCGTGCCGAAGCCCTGGAGGCCGGGTTGCAGGCGGCCAGGACCCGGGACCTGGTCAGTGGAGAGGTGGTCAGGGGATGGACGAGGTCGAAAAACCTCCTGGGGCGAATCGAGGCTACCCGCAAGGGAATCGAGGCCGCCGAGGAGACCCTGAAGCTCGTCGAGGCACGCTTCGAGGCCGGTGACGCGATCCAGCTCGAGGTGCTCGAGGCGATACGGGCTGTGGCAGCCGCCCGCGCGGCCCTCATCGACACCACGGTCAGCTACAACCAGACCCAGCACCTGCTCCACTACAGGGTGCGGGGAGGTTCCTGGCGCCAGTCCTCGCAATAAACGGTTGTCACCCTGCGGGGAGCCTCAGCGATCGAGGATGTGGAGGCAGTCGTGGAGCTTGCTTCCGGCTCCCTCATTGACGGCGTACTGGCGTCCCTTGTAGATCGAGCCGGCGGCGTGTTTGCCGTCTTTTCTCAGGGCGTAGAGCACCACCTCGAAGTCAGGCCGTCCCTTCTTGTCGAGCAGCCGCGGGTCGACGGTCTGCTTGACGATCCGCTGCAGGACATCCTCCACGGCCTCGGCGGGGCTCATGCCGTGGCGCATGTTCTCGACCACGATCCGGGAGCCGCAGGAGATGATGACCGCCTCGCCACGCCCGGTGGCGCCGCAGGCTCCGACGGCGTTTTCAACGTAGAGGCCCGCTCCGATGATCGGTGAATCTCCTATGCGGCCGGGTATCTTGTAGGCCAGCCCGCTGGTCGTCGTCACGCCGGAGCGCTCCCCGGCCGGGTTCAGACCCAGGCAGGTGATGGTCCCGGTGGGTCGGGCCTCGTGGCCGGCCGCGGCTTCCCTCGCAGAGAGCCAGTCGTCCCTGTCGGAGAGGTTCTCCTTCCAGCTCAGCCACTGTCGCCGCGCGGCGTCGGTCAGCAGGTTCTCGGCCTTCATGCCGTGGGCGATGGCGAAGCGCCGGGCGCCTTCTCCTACCAGCATCACGTGGTCGGTTCGTTTGAGCACCAGCTGGGCGACGCGCGAGGGCAGCTTGATGTCGCGGATGGAGGCTACCGAGCCGGCGTTGAAGCTGGGGCCGTGCATGCAGCACGAATCGAGCTCGACGACGCCATCCTCGTTCGGCAGGCCGCCGTAGCCCACCGACATGTCCTTCGGATCGGCCTCGACGATGTTCACGCCGCTGACGACGGCCTCGAGGGTATCTCCGCCGCCGGCCATCAGCTTCACCGCCCGCGCGGTCGTCGCCAGGCCGTTGGCGCTCGATATTGAAACCGGTTTCGCCGGCGGAGCGGGCTCGATGGCATCGAGGTTCGGTGCGGCCGGCAGGGCGGCGGCCGCGGCTGTGGCGCCGATGAAACGGCGTCTCGAGAGTGGACGTTGCATTGTCTTCTTCTCCGGGTTGGTTCCTGGTTTATTCGCGTTTCAGTGAGAGTGGATCGGCCAGGGGGATCTTCTCGATCTTTCCTTCCCCGGCAAGCTTGCCTATCGAGAACTGGGGCTTGTCGGGATCCCCGGCGAGGATGTCCTTCGAGTTGCCCACGATGAGAATGATGAGCTTCTCGGGGACGAGGTGTTTTTTCGCTACCCGCATGATCTCGGGCGCCGTCACGGCCCGGATCTTGTCGCGGTAGGTGGAGAAGAATTCGTCGGAGCGGCCGGTGAATTCCTCACTCGCGAAGGTATTCGCCACCTGGCTCGCGCTGGAGAAGAACCGCGGGAAGACCTCGACCATGTAGTTTCTCGCCGTGAGGAGCTCCGTGCTGGTGACCGGGCTGGACCGGATCTTCTCGATCTCCTCGAGCACCAGCGTCGCGGCATGGGCTACAGATTCGCTCTTGGACTGGAAGTAGGCGCGGAAGATGCCGGGATAGTAGGTCCCGAAGTCGTAGGACGACCGGGCCGTATAGGCGAGGCCTTCGTCAGAGCGGACCCTCGACATGATGCGCGAGGCGAAGCCCCCGCCACCGAGGATCTGGTTCATGACGCGCAGGGCGAAGTAGTCCGGGTGGTCTCGTCGAACCCCGGTGTGCCCGATTCCGACACGGCCCTGGTTCACGTCGGGCTTGTCGACCATGTAGATCCCGGGACGCGCGGGAGCGCCGGGGGCGGGAATTTTTTTCGAGGCGCCCTCCTGGCCTTTCCAGCCGGCGAGGTGCTTTTCCAGCAGGGCCAGGATGCGCCCGCGCTTGACATCGCCGGAAACGGAGAAGATGAAATTGCCGGGGTGGAAATGTTTCCGGTGGAAGGCCACGAGATCCTCCCGGGTCAGACCTTCGACCGTCGTCTTGGTGACCTTGTCGTTGGTGAAGTGGTCCGGACCCCGAAGCAGCCGCAGCCACTCCCTGTCCTCGATGGAATTCGTCGAGTCGTTGCGCCGCGCGAGGTCCTGGAGAACCTGGCTCCTGAAGATCTCCAGCCGTTTTTCATCGAATAACGGGCGCCGCAGCATGAGGAAGAACAGCTCGAGGACCTGGTCGAGATCCTTGGTGAGACAGTTGAAGCTCGCGCTTCCCCGGGTGTCTCCAATGGAGGTGCCCATATTGGCGGCGAGGAAGGCTATCTCTTCGTCGAACTCCTCTGGGCTCCTCTCCTTTACTCCCGCGGCTCTCATCTGGCTTCCTACGGCTCCGGCGATCCCCTCCTTGCCGGCGGGCTCGAGGTAGGCTCCGACGCGCACGAGCACCTGCAGATCGACGAGGGGAAGGCTCGGGTCCTCGACCACGTAGACAGGGGTTCCGTTGGAGAGGACACTCCTGGCCCCGGCCGCCTGGGGGGGAGTGAAGACGAGCTCCGGGAATTTCAGCCTGGAGGGATGGGCAGCGAGCTTCGAATCTTCGGGTGCCGCCAGGCAGGCGCTGGCCGGCAGCAGTCCCGCCACGAGCAGGCTGCAGAGCCAGGGCCTTCGAGGCAGGGTGGTTTTCATCCGGTGGTTCTTTGTGATCTGGTTTTTCATTTCGCGCTCTCTCTCCCCTCGATGTGTTTGTCGATCATTTTCAGAAGCGCCTCCAGGAACGTTTTCTTCTCCTCTGGGGCCTGCAGTAGGCCGGTGGAGATTTGCTCTCTGAGCTTCTCCATGTCCTCCAGGCCCATGGCGGGGAGATTCTTCTTGAGGAGCTTCGCCTTCTGCTGGTCACTCGCGTTGAGCCCGGCAAGGTCGGGGTCGGCTTCTTCGGGGGCGGCGCCCCCGGCGGGGGCCTCCTTTTCTTTCGTGTGGAAGACCAGGATGGTGCGGTTCTCGCGGGTGAAATATTTTCCGGCGACCCTCCTGATATCAGCGGCCGTGACGGCCTGTAGTTTTGGCGGATCTGTGTTGATCGTTTCCCAGCCCCTGTAGGAATCCCTGACCAGCAATTGCAGCAGGAGGGAGAAGTTGCTCCTGAGCTTGCGGAACTCGCTGGCGGCGCGCTGGTTCTTGACCTTCTGGAGCTCCCGCACGCCGACGTCATTTTTCTTGAGGTCCTCGAGGATCTTCTCGAGGGCGGCCTGGGCCTCCTTCGGGGTGTGTCCGTCGGCGACGGTGGCGGACACCTCGAAGTACCCTTCGTATTTGCGGCCCTCCTGGCCGCCGCCGGCCGAGGTGGCGATTTTCCTGTCGAGCACCAGGGATTTGTAGAACCGTCCGGTTCGGCCGTTCAGCAGGCCCTGCAGGACGACAAGTGCCGGCTCGTCGACATGACCGTCGGCTACCGAGTGATACCGGATCCTGACCTTCGGCTTGGTCTCGGCGTAGCCGACCATCTTTTTTTCCGCCAGCTGCCGGATCTCGATCGTGCGGACGGCGGGAGGCGGCCTCGGGCCTCTCTTCAGGCGCCCGAAATACTTATCGGCGAGTTTCGCGGCCTCCTGCGGCTCGAAATCACCCACCAGGCAGGCGGTGAGGTTGTTGGGAGCGTAGTAGACGCCGTAGAAAGACAGGGCCTCCTCCCTGGTGATTCCCTCCACGTCGCTCGGCCACCCGATCACAGGCCAGCTGTAGGGTGAGGAGCCCCAGAAAAGGGCGTCGAATTGCTCCTCGAATTTACCGGTGGGGGTGCTCTCGACTCGCAGCCTGCGCTCCTCCCGGACCACGTCACGTTCGGAGTAGAATTCGCGGAATACGGGGTTGTAGAGCCTGTCGGATTCCATCCAGAACCACAGCTCGAGCTTGTTGGCCGGCACGTTCACGAAGTAGATCGTGAAATCGTAGGAGGTTCCGGCGTTCATGCCCGAGGCGCCGTTGATCTTGTAGATCTTGTCGAACTCGTCTTTGACGATGTTGGTCTTCTGGGCCTTGAGGAGCTCCTCGAATTCCTTTCGCAGCTCCTGGTGACGGGCCGAGCGCGCGGCGGGGTCCCGTACATCGTCGATCTCCCCGGCCCGCAGCCGGCGAACGAGCTCCTCCTCTTCCTTCTGCATTTCGCCCTTGATCGAATCCAGCTTCGCGAGGGTTCGCAGGTCTTTTTCGATGTCGGAGGTTCCGATGGTCCGGGTCCCCTTGAACATCATGTGCTCGAAGAGATGGGCGATGCCTGTTATTCCGGGGCGCTCGTTTACGGAGCCGACCTTTGCTATCCAGCCGGCCGAGATGTTGGGATCGCCCCGGCGGGGGACCATGAGCACCTTCAGCCCGTTCTTGAGCGTGTGGACCTTGGCGTCGACGTTCTGGGCGGATGTCGTGAGCGGGCTTGCGAGCAGGATGGCGCAGAGAAGTATTGCGCGTCGGTTCATGGGCTACCTCTGGTTGCAGTCTTCAGATGTAGAAGAGGAAAGAGCCTATTGTACGCAATTCACCCTTCTGCCTGGAAGCGTGTACCAGACAAGGAGAGGCGACTCGTGCCCGGGTGAGCGAGAGGATTCAGCGGCTGAGGAACTCGACCACCTGGTTGATGTTCACCGGGATCGAGATGTCTTCGGGACTCGGGTCGCTGACGATCTTGGCGATCAGCTCGCTGGGTTCGACCGCGATGAAGGAACACTCAGGAGCGTCGGCTGACTCGAGACGCTTGGAATAGATCTTCTGGAGGTTCTCTCTCGCGCGGACCTGGATGGTGTCGCCGGTTTTGCAGATGTAGCTGGGGATGTCGGTCTTTCGCCCGTTGACCATGAAGTGGCCGTGGGCGACCGCCTGCCGGGCCTGGGCCCTGGTCGTGGAGAGCCTCGCTCTGCTGACGACATTGTCGAGCCTGCGCTCGCATAGCAGCAGCAGGTTCTGTCCCTTGTTGCCGCCCTGCTTCTTGGCGACCTTGAAGAAACGTTCGAGCTGGGTCTGGCTCAGCCCGTAGTAGTGACGGATTTTCTGCTTCTCAATTAAGGCCTTGGCGTAGTCAGTCGGCCGTCTCCTCCTGATCGGTTGCTTACCGGGCGGCTGGGGGCGGCGGTGGGTGGCGCGCAGGGCGCCTCCGGAATCATAGATGTCCAGTCCCAGCCTTCTGTTGATTCGAGCCTTTGGACCTGTGTAATGTCCCATATTAAAGAAGCTATCTCCGATTGTGTCGCGCTGCGGCGTTGAAATGCCTCGGGAAACGAACAAAAAGACCGTGTTTGGGGTCTAATTTCAAGCAGTTTTTTCCCGGCTTCGATTAGGGAAGTCGAGAATCTCCCTGAGGTTGGCAATTTTAAGGTCTGCCTGTTCCGAAAACATTGAATTCTTCGGGTTCATCAGCAGCACAGACACGGCACCCGCGCCCCTGGCAGACTGGATATCGAAAATATAATCCCCCGTGACGTAGGTTTTTTCAGGGGGAACCCCCAATTCTTCACAGAGAATCAGTACCGGCTCGGGTGAGGGTTTGACGGGAGCTTCCTCACGGCTGAGGGATTTGTCGACCTCGATACGGTGCCGGCGCAGCACCGTATCGAGAGATTGGCGGCTGTTGCGGGTCAGGATGGCCGTAGGCAACCGTCTTCGCCGGAGCTCTGTGAGGACCTGCCTGGCTCCCGGCTGAAGGGTGGCTGTGCGGGCGGCCCTCTCCTCGTGGCTCTCGAGAACATTCCAGGCCAGCGCGGCGGCCTCGCCGTCGAGGCGCTCGAGCTCTTCAAGGAGGGGGCCCCCGGCGATGCCCATCTCTTCGCGGATTGCCTCAAAATCGAGCTGGGGGATGGTCAGGGTTCCGTCGAGGTCGAAGATGAAGGCTTCCGGCGGCGGTAGTGGCTGGCGCTTTCGCAATCGCTCAGCTCTCCCGGGCGGAGGCCGAGGCTCTCTTGACCAGCCCCAGGCCGAATTGCAGCAGGTCGCCCTTGTCCCGGGCTGTCTCCAGGAGCTGGGAGTAGTCATTCGCCCGGGCGCTCAATTCCAGCAGGCTCGGGCAGATGGACAAGGGGCCGGGGATATCCATGAGGTGCTCGACGTAGGTGGCGATGGCATCCTCGGGGCGCCCTACCTGCGCGAGCAGGAAGGTGAGGACCTCGGCCGGGAAGTTGTTGCCCTCCTCGTCCACGCCGCCGCGCTCCACCTTGGAGGTGTAGTAGCGCACGGCGCCATCGATTCCTTTGCCGGCGAGGGCCCGCAGCAGGATCCGGTAGTCATTGTAGAAGTCTTCGAAGGGGGGGCGCTCGGAGACCTGGTAGTCTCTTCCCAGGCGTCTGCCGTAATCGCACATCTGGATCGCCGTGCGCATGGTCTCCGGGTCCTCGAGGCTGCCGGCTGCGCGTACGCAGGATTGCAGGTGCGAGATGTCGATGTGGTAGCCGAGGCTCTCGAAGAGCCACTCCCGCTCGGCGATGAGTTCCCCGACGTCGTCGTCTCCCGACAGCTCTTTTTTTTCCCGGTTCTCGATGTCGTTGCGCAGGCTCTCGCGAAGCTCGCCGTAGAGCTGGTCGATGAGCAGCTTGCCGCATTTTTCGCGGATCTCTCCCTGGAAGGGGAACTGGTGTTCGAAGGTGGTGATGGCTCGGCAGGTTCCGTAGTGAGAGAGGATCAACTCTTAGCCCCGTACCGGATGGGCGCCCTGGTTGAAGGCGACCTCGATGATCCCATCGAGGTCGTCATCGTCGTTTTCCTCCTCGTCCTCCTTGTACTCGCCCCAGTCCTCGGGCGGCTCCCAGGAGGAGATGGCGGCGGCAACCTGTTCGGAGTCATC
>JAKUSY010000157.1 GCA_022451445.1 Planctomycetota bacterium | reverse complement strand
GATGTAGTGGGCGCAGCCGTTGTCACTGGTGAAGATAACGAGGGTGTTGCCGGCTACCCCACTCTTGTCGATGGCGTCGAGCACCTGGCCGACGATCGCATCGGTCTCCATGACGAAGTCGCCGTAGAGGCTGAGCTTGCTCTTGCCCTTCCACTCCTTGTTCACCGACAGCGGAGTGTGCGGCGATGTGAGCGGCATGTAGAGCAGGAAGGGCGCGGGGGTCTTCGCCTCGCGCTCGATGAAGCGCGCCGCGCGGTCTCCGAGCGCCGGCAGGATCGGCTCGAGCGTCCAGCCCTCGAGTGCCGGGCCCTGCTGGCTGGCCTGGTTGTTCTGAAAGAGACGCGCCGGGAGGAACTCCGAGGAAATCCCGACCGTGCGGTTATTCTCGATGAAGCAATAGGGCGGCCAGTTGGGAACATCGGTTCCGAAGTACTCATCGAAGCCGCGCGTCACCGGCCCGCCGCCGATGGGTTTTGAGAAGACCTTCTTCCAGGCTGCCCGGTGCTCGGCGGTCGCCTTGACGGACTTGTTGCGGCCGGCGCGAAAAAGTTTCTTATCCTTCTCGGAGATCGGCCAGTTCATGCCAAGGTGCCACTTGCCGATACAGGCCGTGCGGTAGCCGTGGCTTTTGGCGAGACCGCCGATGGTGAGCCGGTCGGGGGCGATCAGGGGGCCTCCCCAGAGGCGAACAATTCCGGCCTGCAGCTTCGTTCGCCAGTGGTAGCGGCCGGTGAGGATCGTATAGCGCGACGGCGAGCAGACCCCCGACGATGAATGCCCATCGGTAAACCGCATGCCCTCGGAGGCCAGCCGGTCGATGCGGGGCGTGGCGATTTTTCCGCGCTTCGGGTTGTTACACCCCACATCACCGTAGCCTAGGTCGTCAGCGTAGATGACGACGATGTTCGGCTTGTCGGCGGCCCGGGCATCGAGCGCTACGGCGATCATCGCCGCCGGAAGGAGACATAAGAGGAGCCGCAGCCAGGCCGCACGCGGTACGGAGCTTTGTTTCTTCATCATCGGGATTCCCTCGGTCTCCTGGATTCTACTTCCCGGCGCCCTTTTGCGCTTCCTTGCGGCGCGGCGCGACACGCTCGGAAACCTTGAACTGCGCCGCGACCTCGGCCGCGCCCAACGCCCGGTCAAAAACCGCCACCTCATCGAGCTTTCCCTCAAAACCGAACAGCTTGTCACAGCGCCCGCCGATGAACACCGGTAGCTTCCCCGGCTGGTCGATGGTCCACTCGAGCTCCGCCTCGATCTCTAGCTTACCGTCGAGGTAGACCTTCAGCACGGCAGGATCCCGGACCAACGCCACGTGATGCCAGTCCCGGAACTCCAGGACAGTCCGGCCGGGAACCACCCGCCCCACCTCGTTGCCCGTGTAGAAGAAGAGCCGCCCCGGCGGCAGATCGCCATGCGGACCGCTGATCCCGAGAGGCTCACCCAGCGCCCTGCGATCACCATCTCCGCCCCGGGAGAAGAGGTAGCCGGTCACCGGCTTGACGTTGGATGCTATGCCGTTCCAGAACCACATCGAGACGCTGTAGGTTTTTCCGAGGCCGGGCAGGGTTGCCTGCAGGCGGCCACCGGCAAAATGTACCGCGTGATTCTCCCCTGGCGAGGAGAAGGGCGAGTTCTCTTCCGGGGGAGTCGACACCCCGCCGCCCCGGCGCCGCACCCCCGGCAGGTAGAAGGCGGTCCCGTCCTCGAAGCGGGAGGTAGCCTTCTCGGAGCTGTCTACGGCCGCTGGGCCGCCGAGCTCCTCGAAGCGCCAATAGGCCGCGGGACGGTCGGCCAGCACAGCGCGGGCATAGGGACCGTGCGGAGGTGACAGAGCGCGCCGCTTACGGCCGCTGACCCGCTCGAGCAGGGTGAGCAGACCCTCGACGATCTTCGGTTCGGCCTGCTCCTCGAGCCCGGCGGTACGCGCCGGCCAGGTAGTATAGCCACCGAGCTTGTGTTGCTCGGGCGGTGGAATGTAGCCTTCCGCGCCGTTGGCCAGCTCCATGTTGAAGGTCGCCGCCAGCGGGCTCTGCGCCTTGAGCTTGAGGCCCGTGATGCCGTAGACCTCGTTGGGAATGGCGCAGATGCCCAGCTCTCCGATGCGGACGGCCTGCAGCACGAGCTCGCTGCGGGGATTGTCATGAATCCACCGCGCCTGCTCGGCGTAAACCTCGGGACGGTTCCGCGGACGCCTCTGCCCCCGGCGCTCATTGAGGGAACGGGCCCACTCGAGGCGCTCGGCAGAGGGAAGACGACGCCCGAGGGGCAGGAGCAGCTCGGACATGGCCAGGGTGACGTCCGAGCGGTGCTCGATGCGGCGCCAGGCGTCGACGGCCAGCTTGCCGAGCGCGCCGGCATACTGCTGGCGGTTGCCGCCCTGGCGCGGTTTACCATAATCCATCCAGTGCAGGTCACCGCTGGTGCCCTGGGACATGATGCCCACCATCCCGCCACCGAGTTCCTTTTCCAGGTAGCGGGCGAACTCGCCGTAATAATCGGCCGAAAAGCCCGCCCCGGCCCCGTAGTAGTGCATCGAGTAGTTGGCCAGGACGCAGATCGGCTCGTTCTTCTGCGATACGAAGCTGAGGATGGACAACTGGGGATCGATGGGTCCCGACGGGCCGACATAGGCCGGGTTCAGATAGCCCGGGTGCATCATGGCTCCGATGGTCCGCTTGCCGAAGGGATCATTGCCGAGGCTGTCGGAGCGCCGGATCCAGCGGCGGCAATTGGTGTACTCATGCGCATCGACGACTGCCCAGCCCACCCGGGCCGGTCGCAGCCGCGCATGCGCCTCGACGATGCCCGCGGCTACCCTTGGAATCATGGAGCGGGTGTAGTCGGTGTCCTTCCTCGAGCTCAGGCAGAAACCCATGGCGGAAGGCGCCGAGTGGGTGTGGGTGGCGGAGATCAGGATGCGGTTGGCGGGCAGGCCGATCTTCTCCTTCACCTTCGCCTTGATCTCATCACAGACCTTGCGCGAGAACATGCAGGAGTCCACCACCGCGATCGCCAGAACCTCGGAAGCATCGGCGACGGCCAGGCAACGGGCGAAGAGTGGATCGTCAATCCGGTTAGAACTGGCCTCGATAAAACCGCCATTTCGGATAGCCGGCAGCTTCAGCGGCGAGATATCAACCGCGACCGCCCCCGCACGCAGGACCTCTTCCCCGGCAGGAAGCCCCGGGCAGGGACCACAGAGCGTGGCGGCGAGAGTAAGGGCCGGGATAAGAAAAAATCGGTCAATCATGGCGTCCAGGGGAAGTAAAGAAACGGATCAACGACCCTCCATGATAACCGCGCTCCTGCTGTCGAGACCGCAGAGAACGACTATTATTTCCGGGACACGGGCTGCTTTCCTGAGGCCAGCTTGCGGAACTCGTCCATACGCTCGGTCCAGGCGCGCTCGAGCTCTTTCGCCTTTTCCGGGTTGCTGGAGGCCAGGTTGTTCATCTCGGTGCGGTCCTCGCCCAGGTAGTAGAGCTCCCAGGGATCGCCCTTTGCCGCCACCAGCTTCCAGTCCCCCACCCGGATGGCGCGATGGCCGCCGTGAAACCACCAAAGGTACTCGCGCTTCAGCGGGCCGTCCCCGGCGAGGGCCGGCAAGAGGCTATGGCCTGGGGCTTTCGGAGCATCGGCCGGCAATCGTTTCACTCCGGCAAGCTCGAGGATCGTGGGAACCACGTCGATCACGTGGCCTGGAGCCCGTCTCAGCTGTCCGCGGTCCTTGATGCCCCTGGGCCAGTGGGCGATGAAGGGCGTCGCGCAACCGCCCTCGTGAACCCAGGTCTTGTGGCGGCGAAACGGGGTATTACAGACCGTCGACCAGCCGGGGCCGAGGCACAGGTAGGATGGGCCAGAGCCCGGCGGCGCATTGGGATCGTGCCCATCTGTGCGAACCATGATCTCGGCGCTCGAGCCATTGTCGGAGAGGAAGAAGATGAGGGTGTTGTCAAAGGCTCCCATCGCCTGCAGTTGGACAAGCACGCGGCCGATCGCCTGGTCCATGCGGTCAATCATGGCGGCATGGATCGCCATCTTGGTCGACTGGAAGTCACTCTGCTCTTCGGTCAGGTCCCGCCAGGGCAAGGGCCGGTTCACCTCGCCTGGGCCGAGCTTCTTCAGGGCATCGGGGAAGGGGTAAGGCGGTCCGAGGTCTCGCTCCACCTCCGAGAGCTTCCCGGTGACGATGCCGATCTTCTGGATGCGCTCCCAGCGCGCGTCGCGAACCTTTTTCCACGACCTGCGGTAGCGCTCCCGGTAGCGCGCGATATCCTCCGGCCGGGCATGCAGGGGAAAATGCGGTGCCGTGAAGGCAAGGTAGTGGAAGAACGGTTTGGCGGAGTGCTTCTCGGCGTGTTCCTTGAGGCACTTCACCGCGTGGTCAGCGATCGCATCGGTGGCGTAGTAGCCAGCATCCTTCTTCACCTCGGGCAGTTTCCGGTCATCCTCCCAGTGAATCTTCGGATAGAAAAACCGGCCCTGGTCCTTGAGGTAGTAGGAGCGGTCGAAGCCATTGGCGATCGGCATGCCATCGATGTGCCACTTGCCCGAGTGGTAGGAGCGGTAGCCGGCCGGCTTGAGCATGGCGGGCAGGAGCTTCGCCCACTGCGGCCGGATCCCCGCGCCCCCGCTGCGAACCCCCTTCGGCAGGCCCGGAACCGCGTCCCGCCGAATCTGCTGGGCGAAGTACCCTGTCAGGAGAGCTCCCCGCGTCGGCCAGCAGCGCGCGGTGTTGTAGAACTGCGTGAAGCGCAGACCATCGCGCGCCAGGCCGTCGAGGTTGGGAGTCTCGATCTCGCCGCCGTAGCAGCCGAGATCCGAGAAGCCGAGGTCATCGGCCATGATCAGCAGAACGTTGGGACGGACCGGCTCGGGATCTTCAGCCCGGACGCCGGCGGCAAACACGAACAGGATCAACAGTTGAAGAAGGGAAGCCCGGTTTGATGTGTCGCTTCGTTTCATTTTGATCCTGGTTTTCTCAGGTAGGGCTGCGTACAGCTCAGCTCGCCGGCCTGGCGTAGCGGCCGAGGAAGAGGATGCTTCCCGTCGCCTTGTCGCGGATGAGAAAAAGGAATGGGTGATCCGCCCGGAAGCTCGGTCCCCGGCGAATCGACCGCAGCCCGACAACCGCGCCTGTGGCTGCGGCCGCCTCGGTGCCTTCCTCGTTTACCTCGACAAAGGCCTTGTGAAACACGGCGCTCAGGTAGAGCTCCCTGGTGCCATCCATCCCGGAAAAATCAGCGTCACGGAAGGCCTTCTTCATCCCGAGATTCTGCAGCTTACTGGAGAGGTCGAAGCGGGAGGTCATCTTGAACTTCGGAAACAGGGTGTCGACCTTCACCCGGCGCAGCTTGCCGAGCCAGCCCGACAACTTCTCGGCAGCCAGGTTCTTCTCCAGCGCTGCCAGCCCATCCACCTTGCGAGGCAGCAGCACGACCATGGAGACCTTCTCTCCCTTGTAGGGCATCTCGAGAACCTGGACCTCGGCGTCCTGAAAGTACCCGAAGTTGCCTTTCTGAAGCATCATCGGGGTCTTCTGGATCTTGTCGGCCGCCAGCTTGAAGGGCATCTCGCGGGTGCTCTTTACCTTGAACTGGGTGGCCCAGTTGCCCTTGAAGTAGATGGCGTTGGTCAGGACCATGCGGGTCATGGAATCGATGGAGCCTTCGGGGAGCAGATCCTTGATCTTCTGCCGGGTTTCTCCCTCGACCCAGCGATTGATAACGCCGCGAGCCTCCTCCGGGGAGCGGTAGTCAAGCGGCCGGCCGGCCGAGCCGTACTCCGCCTCGATCAGCTCGAGATAGCTCTTCAGGAAGGGATAGTTTTTCTGCGGCCAGAGGGCGTTGGCTATGGACATTTCCACGCCGCCCTTGCCGCCCGCCGCCCGCAGGCTCCGCTGAAGCCCCCCGAATGCAGCGTGCAGCCGCTCACGCCCCAGGGGCCCGCCTTCCTTGTCAGGCTTCAGGGTGAACTCGAGAGCCCCGGCCATCTGGCGGGCCGTCTCGCCCCGGGCACCGCCCCATGTCATCGCCATGGCGGTCGAGATGCTGTAGGGAGAGAAGAACAGATTGCCGGAGCCGTCGTTCAGCTCCTTGTAGAGCTTGAGCGCGAACCTGGCATTGTCCGCCGCAAGATCTTCGACATCGGAAGCGGGGCAGGCCCCGGCGGCCACAAACAGGACAGCAAAGACAGCCAGGGTTTTCTTCATCCAGTACGGGCATTCAGCTTTCATGGCTTAGGTCTTTCATTTTGAAGGGGTTTCCAGATTACAGAACCATGGACCCGACCTGGAAATATTTGTTCCCGAAAAAAAAGTTTTCCAGATTAAGACGCGCATTCAGGACCGTCGCAACTGTGGCCCTCGATACCCTGCAGCACGGTGCGCACTGCCACGCCGGCGTTGACTGCAGCGACGAGGTCGGTGGCCGCGGTGAGCGACTCCTGCGGGATGCCCGCTGCGAGCGCCTTCTGCGTGCGCCCACCAGTACAGTAGGCGCAACCGCGGGTGATCGTTACGGCCAGGCCGATGAGGTGCTTTTCGCGGTCACTGAGATGCTCGGTCGCCCCAGCCTTCTCGAGGGCCTGCATAACGTAAAGTTCTTTAGCATCCATGGGGTTTTTCGTTCCTGTTTTTGTATTTGTATGACCAGGGAAATAGGGCCAATCCTGTTTATCATAGCCTATATGGCGAGCCGGCAACCCCGCCAGGGAACAGTTTTTCAGGCTTCCGTTACGTCCGCTGAAGTCTTAGCATGAACTCACCATGAAAACACCAGCAACAGCTCTCCTGCTTATCGTTCTCGGCTCCATCACCCTCACCTCCCTCGCCGGCGACTGGCCGCAATGGCGCGGCCCGAACCGCGACGGCGTCTCGACCGAAAAAGGACTCCTCGATAAGTGGCCTGAAGGCGGTCCTAAGCTCGTTTGGAAAGCCAAAGGCCTCGGCGTCGGCTTCTCCAGCGTCAGTGTGAGGGATGGCATGATCTACACCATGGGCGATGGCAAGGAGAGCAGCCACGTCTTCTGCCTCGATGCCAAGGAAGGAAAGCTTCTCTGGACCTCGAAGGGAATCGGCAAAACCGGCGGCAACTACAAGGGTACCCGCTG
>JAKUSY010000156.1 GCA_022451445.1 Planctomycetota bacterium | reverse complement strand
AGCGCTCATCAGAGCCGGCGACAAACGCGGCGTCGAGATCGTCATGGGTTTCCTCGACAATACCGACAACAGTCTCTCCAACCGGCGCGAAATTCTCGACTCACTTGAAAGGCTGCCGCCGGACAGCGCCGCGTTGGTCGCCTCGGACCTTGCCGACTTCATCGCATCGGGACCCCACCGGGAGCTCGAGTCCAAGGCGGCGCGGGTCTTTGGGCGCCTACATGGAGAAGAGGGCGTAGGCTCTCTCATCGAGCTGCTCGAAAACCGTCCCGACATCAGGCCCGAGGTGCTCTTTGCGGCCATGGGCTCCATCGGAGGCGGCGAGGAACTCGACTCCATGATCGGCCTGATGGACGGTGACTGGAGCCGGGAGCAAAAACGCACCCTGATGGAGAGCATCGGCAGGGCGTCGCTCGAGGAGGGAAATACCGACACCCTCATGGACCTTCTCAGGGAGCAGCCGCCCGGCATGTCGCAGCGGCTGGTAGCGGACGGAATCGAAAGACTCTCCCACCAGCTGGACGCGGACTTCCTTGCCAATGCGCTCCGGGAAATCCCCCCGAATGATCCGCGTGCGCAGGAAGCCATCGCGCGCGCGCTGGCGCACACCGGCGGCACGGAGGGGCTCGAGAGACTGCTCGAGGCCGCCGCCGATCCCGACTTCGACCTGAGCGATCGCGCCCTGGCAAGGGCTCTCGAGGGGTCCTCCAGCCCCGAGGCGACCACCGCGATGATAGACCTTCTGAAAACGAGCACCAGGCAGGACATCGTCGAGCCGCTGGCCAGGGGACTGAGCCGCAATGGCAACAGCGAAACCGTCGGCGCGCTGCTCGACCTGCTCGATACGAGCCCCAATCCCGAGCAGAGACGCGCCATCTCCAGGGCACTCGAAGAGACCAATCGCAATGCCCTGCCCCAGGACAGGCTCCTCGACCTCATCTCCCGGGAAAACGACAGCGAGATCGCCAGGAATCTCGGGCGTTCCCTCGAGCGCCTCTATCCGAATTTTGTCGAGGAGCATGGTGAGAGCCTGTTCCAGAACGCCGAGTCCGGGCCCGAGAGGGTCGCCTATGCTCGGATGCTCAGCCGCCATGGGGGCGAGAGAGCCGTTGGCACCATAGCCGAGCAGCTCGCTCGCGAGCCGGACCGCCAGGCGGCCGCGGAGATGGCCCACATGCTCGGGCGCAGTGACGAAGGAATTCGCCGGGCGGGGAATATTATTTCTCAAACCCCCGCCCACCAGGGCGAGAACCGCCACAGCATCATGTGGGGCCTCCACTCGGGCTCAAGCTCCGAGAACCCCGCGGCGCGCAATCTCTTCCTGCAAATCGCCGGCAGCGACCCCTCCCCCCACATGAGATCCCAGGCGGCGGAGATCCTCGCGCACCGCAATGACATCGGGGTGCTGCCGCAGCTTGAAGAGCTTGTCAGCCGCGAGAGGGACGAGGGAGCCCGGGCGCGCATGCAGCTGAGCATCCAACGTCTCCACAGGGAAGCGGCACGACAGAATTAGGAGCTCTCCCGGGCGCCCCGTTTTCCCGCTGCTCATCGCGGTCTTTACAGTCGCGACGATTCTGGTTAGCGTAGGGACAATCTGGAAAAGGGGTTGGACCTTATCGTCCCCTCCCACAACGTTTTTCCCGCCGGGCGGGCGGGTCCCGCCGATCGATTTCTTTTACCCGAGGAACACACCCATGCGCATGATCATCGTGCCCCTGTTTCTTCTTTTCAGCATCTCCACCCTGCTGCCCCCGGCTGATGCGGCCGATCCCCCGGCCGGCTTCACAGCCCTCTTCAACGGCAAGGACCTCACCGGCTGGCACGGGATGGGACATTTCAATCCCCAGAAGCTGGCGAAGATGAGTGAAGAGGCCCGCGCTAAAAAACACGCCGCGGATCTCGCCGACACGAGGAAGCACTGGACGGTAGACAACGGCGAGCTCGTCAACGATGGGCATGGCGTCTACCTGACCACCGACAAGAGCTACGGCGACATCGAGTTCCTTATCGACTACAAGACCGTCGCCAAGGCCGACAGCGGCATCTATCTCAGGGCGAGTCCGCAGGTGCAGATCTGGGACTACACCAAGGCGGGCGGCAAGTGGGGTATCGGGGCCGACAAGGGCTCCGGCGGCCTGTGGAACAACTCCAAGGGCGCCGCCGGCAAGGATCCATCAGTGCTCGCCGACAAGCCCTTCGGACACTGGAACAGCTTCCGGATCCTGCAGGTCGGCGACCGGACCTCGGTCTGGCTCAACGGCAAGCAGGTCGTCGATATGGCCCCGATGGAAAACTACTGGAACAGGAAGCTGCCGCTGCGCAGAAACGGCCCGATCCAGCTCCAGACCCATGGCGGCGAAATCCGCTGGAGAAATATCGCCATCCGCGAGATCGGCGCCGAGGAGGCCAACAAGCTGCTGTCAAAAGCCGGAGAGGAAGAATTCACGCCGATCTTCAATGGCAAAGACCTCTCCGGCTGGGCCGGCCCGATTGCCGCCTACCAGGTCAAAGATGGCGCCCTCATCTGCCCGAGGCGCGGCGGCGGAACGATCCACACCAAGGAGATCTATGCCGACTTCGTGGCGCGGCTCGAGTTCAAGATGCCCCGGGGCGGCAACAACGGCCTGGCCATCCGTTACCCCGGGCGCGGCGACCCGGCCTATGTGGGAATGTGCGAGCTCCAGGTCCTCGACAATAGCGCCAAGGGTTACGCCAAGCTCGACCCGCGCCAGTACCACGGCTCGGCCTACGGCATGGTCGCTGCTCATCGCGGCTACCAGCGTCCCCTGGGCGAATGGAACTACCAGCAGGTGACGGTCCAGGGTTCGAAGATACGCGTAGAGCTCAACGGCACCACCATCCTCGATACCGACCTCAGCAAGGTAACCAAGTTCATGGGACGGAAGGTCAAGGGAAAGGACCGCAAGGAGGGCCACTTCGGCTTCGCCGGGCACGGCTCGCCCGTCCAGTACAGGAATGTCCGCATCAAGACCCTGAAATAGGCTCGGCCGGCTCCACCACCTGCAGTTCAGCTCGATGCCCCCGGCGGCGCCGCGGGGGCCAGGGACTCGATGATTTCCCAGGCCCGCGCAACATGTTCCTCCCTGGTGGCGATCGAGCCGGTGGCGAAGCGCAGCACGTAGCGCTCAGCATCTCCCATGGGGAGCACCGTATGCGTGAGGAAAATTTCACCGCCTGAGTTGATCTCCTCCAGCAACCGGCGATTCTCCGCATCCGATCCCCTGAAGCGAAAACAGACCAGCCCGAGGTGCCTGGGAGCAGCCAGCTCAAAACCCTCATGCCGGCCGACGAGACCCTCGAAAAGCTCCGCGAGCCGGACCTGCTCGCGGATGAAGGCCTGCAGTCCCTCGATGCCGTACCAGCGAAGAACAAACCAGAGCTTGAGGGAGCGAAACCGCCTCCCCAGGGGAATCTGCCAGTCGCGGTAATCGATCACCGCCCCGGAGTCCCCCTGGCTGCTGCGCAGGTACTCCGGAGTGACCGACAGGGCCCGCGTAAAGCTATCCCTGTCGCTGACCCAGAGAGTGGAACAATCGAAGGTCGTCAGCAGCCACTTATGGGGGTTGCAGTTGAAAGAATCCGCCAGCTCGACTCCATCGATCATCGAGCGAAACTCGGGGCAAACACAGGCGCTTCCGGCATAGGCCGCGTCGACGTGAAGCCAGGCGCCGCAGCTCCTCGAGATCCGGCCGAGCTCGGCGACCGGGTCGATCGCGCAGCTCGAGGTGGTACCCACCGTGGCGCAGATGAAGAACGGCGTTCGGCCGGCGGCGCGGTCCGCCTCGATGACCGCCTCCAGCGCCCCGGGATCGATGGCGAGCTCCCGCCCCACCTCCACCTGCCGGAGATTCTCAGCTCCGAGTCCGCAGATAGCGGCGGCCTTGGCGAGGGATGAATGCGCCTGGCTGGAGCAATAGGCCGTGAGCTCACCGCCGGCGCCTTCAGCGGCCTTCGCCCGTTCGCGGGCGGCCACCATCACGGCGAGCACCGCCTCGCTCGCCGTGCCGTGAATCACTCCTCCGCCACCGGTCGAATCAGACCTGAAAGAAGCGGGCAGACCGATGATTTTCGCCAGCCAGTCGAGAACACGGACCTCCAGCTCGGTGCAGGCGGGACTCGTGACCCATGACATTCCCTGGACACCCAGCCCGGCGCACAGCAGCTCGGCGAGCACGGCCGGAAGAGAGCTGTTCGACGGGTAATAGCCGAAGAAGCCCGGCGACTGCCAGTGGGTGATGCCCGGCATGACAATCTCATCGATATCCTCCAGGATCCCCTCCAGTGAGTCCCCGCAGGCAGGCGGCTCCTTTGGAAGTTTCGCGGCGACCTCCCCCGGCCCCACCCTCGAGAGAACCGGGAGGTTCCCGACCCTTTCCCTGTAATCGGCGATGTAATCGAGGAGCTTCCGTCCGAGGTCGCGAAACTCCTCGGGATTCATATGCAGTTCATCAGGCATGTCTCTTCCAATCTCAGCCGTACAGGATGGAGCAGGTCCTGATTGAACAACTGCCCGGCACCACTGGCAAGCATGAAGAGTCTCATTGGTGACACGCGAAAAGGAGACTTGCAAACCTCCCGCCCCGAGCGCAGCATCCTCTGCGTCCAGCCTCGGAAAACTGACCAGCCTGAAACAAACCATGAGGTGCGGAATGTGCATAGCAGGGTGTATGGAACTAGTGGCCGGCAATCTTGGCCGCAGAAACTTCCTCCAGACCGGGCTTGGCGGCGCGATTATCTCGCTGAGCTCCTGCAGCTCCCCGGGCACGGGCCGGCGAAGCGAAAGCGCCAGGCCGCCGAAACCCGGCTTCCCTTCGTTTCGTGAGGTCGTCGATCTGACCCATACCTACTCGAACCGCTTCACCCATTGGGCGGGAGGAACCGCCAAGGTCGAGCTCGAGACCCTGTCCTCCACCTCCAGGGGAGATGGCTGGAACGTGACCCGCTGGACAATCGATGAGCACGCTGGAACCCACATCGACTCGCCCTTTCACCGCAACCCCGATGGCCTGACTGTCGACAGGATCCCGGCGCGGGATCTCGTCCTGCCCCTGGCCATTGTCGACATCAGGGCAAAGGCGACAGAGAGTCCCGATGCGCAGCTGACCCTCGAAGATCTCAAGCTCTGGGAGGCGGAAAACGGCCCGCTCCCGGACCGCGGCTGTGTGGCGATGCTCAGCGGCTGGGATGCCAGGGTCGAGAAGCCCGGGTTTATCAATTTCGATGATGAGGGGGTCCGGCACTTCCCCGGCTTTCATGTCGACGCGGCGAACTTCCTCCTCGAGGAGCGCAACGTACTATCCATGGCTGTCGACACGGCGAGCCTCGATTACGGCCCCACCACGGACTTTCCCGTCCACACCAGCTGGCTCGGAGGCGGTCGCTGGGGGATCGAAAACGTGGCCAACCTCGCCGAATTGCCCCCGAAGGGAGCTACCCTCGTATGCGGCGCGCCGAAGATCGAGGGCGCCACAGGCGGGCACTCGAGGATTCTCGCCCTGGTATAGCCGGGAGTCTCAAGCTTCCGGCAGGGAGCAGGGAAGCTCGTCCTCGGTAGGATCCGGTCCGCGCAGGGGGAAAGGCTCCGGGGGGAGGGCTCCACCCCTGAAGAGAAAGTCGAGACAGAAGATCGGATCGGCGAGATCAAGCCGACCAGCATCATTGGTATCGGCGGCGTCAAGGCACCCCGGAGCCCGCGACCCGAGGAAGAGATAGCCGATGGAGGCGACCGCATCGGAGATATCGAGGACGCCTCCTCCATCAAAATCGCCGCGAAGAAAAACCTCCGCCGGCACCAGCTTGATCGAAAAAGACGAGGCGCAGGGAACGATGGTCCGGCCGCGCCAGGTTATTATATTGTTCACCGGCTGGGCGGAGCCTCGAAGCCCATCCCGGTATTCAATGGTGGTCGAAACTTCCCCCGCGGCGGCGAGCACCGGCCGGACCCGGTAGCCTGCCCGGGCCAGCGAGAAAACACCCTCGGGGGGAAGCGTGACCGGTTGCGTCAGGCTGAGTATGACCGAGCAGACAAAGCCGCAACCCGTCTCGTTCTCCACCGTTTCGGTCCTCTCAAACGCCAGGGGAAATACCTCGGCGGTATCGGTTCCATCTTGTGTCGCGCCGGTAATTTCCAGCACATCGCAGTCATGAGCCACGGACAGGGCGAACCCCTGGACACCCCAGCTCCCCTCGAAGTGCGTTTCCAGCCGGGCGGTGAGCTCGAATTCGAACTCCTCTCCCGCCGCGATGCGGAATTCCTGCCCGGCTGCCGGTGGAGGACTCGCCGCGAGGCTCAGGATGGCTGGATTGGCATCTCCGTCGTCAACTTCCTGGCAGGAAACAGGGCCACCCGGCCAGTACAGCCAGGCCAGGCCCAGGACAAGGGTTCTCAGCTTCAAAGACCCCATCTCGCACCTCAAAAAAAACCGCGCACAGGTGAAAGCCCGCCATCAGGACTACAACTCCTCGATTGTAACCCATGGCATGCAGGGAGTTGCACACGACAACACCAACTGTAAATTCAGCTGAAAAAAAACGGGCGGCGGAAACGGCTTCATTTTCACTCCTCGCCACCACCTGTCATCGCTCAAAAGACTCTGGAAGATCTTCTATAACTCCTTATATATTAATAACTCACGCAAAGCTGGAGAAGAACTTCGTGCCTTGACTATGCCTCTCAATCACTGAGCCTTATAATTGATATCTCCTTCTCTTAACTTTCCTCGACCGGGTTGTGGACGCCTGGTAGTTATGTACAACCTGCTGATCGATAATATCCGCGGCAAGACACCGCTCATCACCGCCGTGATGCTGCAGTTCTGCATCTGCAGTTCTACGAAGGCACAGGTGGACTACACCAGCCAGGTCCAGCCGATCTTCACCCAATCCTGCGAGGGCGGGTTCTGCCACATCGGCATGGACACCAGCGGCATCGATCTTTCCAGCTACGACGCAGCCATCTCCAGTGTGGGCTTCCAATACGAAGGGATGACCATCGTACCCGGCGATTCCCAGGCCAGCCCCCTGTGGCTCAAGATAGCGCAGGAGAAGCCCGAGCTTGGCGCCAGGATGCCAAGGCTCGCGGACCCACTCAGCCCT
>JAKUSY010000155.1 GCA_022451445.1 Planctomycetota bacterium | reverse complement strand
TGCTGGCCCACGGGCTCAAGATACTCTCCTCCGCCTCCCGCAAAAACGGCCCGGGAGTATCCGCTGCCCGGCTGGGCATCGAGGTGGTCCTGGATGCCTATGAGGGGCTCTACGACAGGCTTGGCAAGGCGCTCTACCCGGTTACGTGGACTATTTCGAGATCAGGTCTTCTCACCGCAGGGGACATCGAGAAGCTTCTCAGGCTTGCCCTGAGCGTTCCAGGAGTTGAGGGGCTGGTGCGCGCGGCGGCCCGGGACCTGGCGGATTTCTACCCCTCCTGGGCTGACCGAAACCTGTTCGAGGGTGAGGATGATTTAGCGGTGGGTTTACCTCCCGCGGCCGCCGAGATCCTCCAGGAGGCCGCGCTCGACCAGTTGGCTCCGCTGGATGCGCTCGATTACCTCGCCGGCAGAGACGCTGAGCGATTCGAAGGTTCGAGTCCACCTTGCCCTCTGGTACGCAGGGGTACCCTGCGGAGAATTGCCGGGCGAGCGGGCGACGATGAGCTCCTTCGCTGGTTCAGGAGTCATCCCGGCAGCGACACCTCCAGGTCGCTGGTTTCGGTCCTGAGCACGAACGCTCATGCGAATCTTCTTGAGAGGCTCGTTCGCTCCGGGTCGATCGAGGCCAGGCTGCGCGGCGGCGCTATCGTCAAGCTGGCGGGCGCCAGGGCTGATGAGGAGATCGCGGGCAGGGTCCTGTGGCTGCTGGAGGGAAGCTGGCCGGGGCGCAGGGATCTCTTTGTCCAGGCGGCGGAGAACCTGCTGTCAGGGAGCGGCCCCGGAGATCCATGGATGGCGAGGATTACCCTGCGCCTCTCGGGCCTTCTTGAAAGGTGCCGAGACGAGCTGTCGCCGGTCGTGAGGGACGACCTGCGCAGGGTGCTCTCACGCTACAGGGCGAGGTCCGGATGACGTTCTCCGCCTCAGGCAAACAGGTCGAGCACGGGCTTGCCCTTTCCATCCTTGGTGGCGTAGAAGGGGCGGTCTTCGATGATGGCGTTGTGCTTCGGCGGGATACCCATCGCATGGAAGATCGTCGCATGGAGGTCCGTGATGGTGACGGGCTTCTCGATGGTCGTGCAGGGGCGCTCCTCGGCGGTCTTGCCGTAGACGGCGCCCTTCCTGATGCCGCCTCCGAAGAGGAGCACGCTCGAGGCGCTGGTGAAGTGGCGATGCATCCCGTAGAACTTCATCTCGTTGATGACGTTGGGCACGTTCACCTGGTTGCGAACTTTTTTCTCCGGCTTGCCCTCGACCATGCAGTCGCGGCTGAATTCGCTGGCAAGGACGATCAGGGTCCGATCGAGCAGGCCTCTCTCCTCGAGGTCCAGCACCAGCTGGGCGATGGGAGCATCGATCTGTCGCTTCATGTCGGTGAGGCGGGTGTGGCCATTCTCGTGCGTGTCCCATTGTTTGAAGGGGCCGTATTCCGTCGTGACCTCGATGAACCGGGCGCCCTTCTCAACCAGCCTGCGGGCCAGCAGGCAGCCGAGGCCGAATTTGCTGGTGTTGTAGGCCTTGTAGGAGCCTTCGGGCTCCTTGCTGAGATCGAAGGCCCGGGAGGCCGGCGAGTTCATCAGGCGGTAGGCCGATTCGGCCGAGCGCAGCAGGGATTCTCGCTGGTAGGCGGAGCCGTTACGGGCTACCGGGCTGGCCTCGAGGACCTTCCTGTAGGTTTCGTAGCGTCGATTGAAACGGTCCATGGTCATGCCGGCGGGCGGACGGACCACGCTGACGGCCTGGCGGGGGTCCGGCACCCGGAAGGGTCCGAATTCGCTGCCGAGGAAGCCGGCGGTCTGGAAGGCCTTGATCTCCTCGGCCTCTCCGTTTCCTTCGTAGGGTTGCCCGATATCGATAAACGCCGGCATGGCCTCGTCGCGGGGACCCAGCGCCTGGGCTATCCAGGCTCCCAGGTGCGGCGCGGCGACCGTGAGCGGAGGCTCGTAGCCGGTGTGCCAGTGGTATTGATGGCGTGAGTGGAGAATAAAGCCCAGGTCTCCAAGGACATGGGTGCGCAGGAGGGTTCCGCGGTCCAGCACGGCAGCTGTCTTCTCCAGGCCCTTGGTCAGCTTGAGCCCATCTACGGCGGGCTCTATGCTCGGGAAACTGCACAGAAGCTCGTTGGCTGGAAGCCCTTTGCGGAAGGGGGTGTAGCGCTTGGGGTCGAAGGTCTCGGTATGCGCCATACCGCCTGCCATCCAGAGCACGATGACCGAAGCGGCGGTGGGCTTGATGGGACCGCACGACGCGGCGCTGAGCGCGGCGCGGGGCGCTCCCGCGGCGAGGGCTCCGAGGGTCGCGGCGCCCGCTGTTTTCAGGAAGTCACGGCGGTTGAGGCTCGCTTGCGATAGGTTGTGGTTGTTTTTCATGGCTCTGTGTTCAGGTACGGGTTTCAGCTCAATAGATCAACTGGAATTCAGGATGCATCAGGACAGCCCAGAGCAGGTCCTGCACACCCTCCGGGGTGGGGGGAGTGCCGAGCAGGCGCGCGAACGCCGCCAGCTCTTCGCGGGACGGGGCGCGTGAAAGGGCTCGCCTGTAGACGGCCTCGACGAGCTTGGCGGGAGTTTTATATCCCTGGCTGAGCAGCTGTTCTGAATTCCACTCCAGGATCCTGTTCAGGGTGCCGCCATTGGTCAGCTCGAGCGCCTGCAGGAGGGTCGCCACGGAATCTCTGCGGCTGACGACCTGCTCACGGTTGGGCCGGCCGAGGGCGACCTGCAGGGGACCCGCGAAGGTGAGCGAGGTGCGAACCTCGACTCCTCCGGCCTGGGGGCTGCCGGCCTGGAAGTGTCCACCTATTGCCCAGGGGCTGGCGTTGAGGTCCCCTATGCGGAAGGAGGATTTCCAGCCCGCACTCGAGGCGGCCGGGAGGTGCCAGTCCTCCCCCGCGTCGAGGCTGTGCAGCCAGGCGCCGCTGGTCGCTATCTCCCAGGGCGGGGCGTTCTTTTCATCATGGCCCTTCAGGGAGAGCATGAAGCCGGCGGGGTTCGGTCCGCTGCCGGAATTGGCTGCCCTGGCGGCCAGCAGGTTCTTCCCCTTGCGCAGTTTTTTCTCGACATTGCTGGAGACCGGGACAGTCCACTCACCGCTCTCGAGGATCTTTTCTCCATTGAGATAGAGGGTGAAGCTATTGTCGCCGGTAGCGATGACGACAGCTGCCGCGGGGAGCTTGTCGATGTCAAAGCTGTGGCGGAAGTACACGGCCTGGCCGGCGGGGGCGTTCATGGCGTTGTTGTCGGACCAGATCCACTCAGCCTTCGAGCCTCCGGGCGATTTTCCGCCGCTGCCGGACTGGACCTTCACGGCGACCTTGTACTGTCCGCCCTGGCCGCGGCCGTCTCTGTTTCCAGCCTGGATATCTCCGCGTTTGCCTGAGCCCGCGAGGCTCCAGGCCGCATCTATGAATTGTTCAGCCGAGAGCCTCTTCACCAGCGGGCCGCGGAAGATGAAGCGCGAGCCCGGGGAGCCCGCTCCAGCTTCATCGAGTGAGGGGAGCCGGTAGGCCCGGGAGGTGGTGATCAGCTTCAGGGTGTGCTTGAGGTCGTAGCCGTTTTTCCTCAGGTCGGAGGCGAGCCAGTCGAGGAGGTCCTGGCTCCAGGGCTCCATGTCCATATTGTCGAGGGGCTCGACGATGCCCCGGCCGAAGGCCACGGCCCAGAGGCGGTTGACGATGGTTCGTGCCAGGCGTCCGTTTTCAGGCAGGACCAGGATGTCGGCGAGCTGCTTCAGCCTTTCTTTGCGCGGAGCTTTCGCGTCGATCTCACCAAGCTCGGGGTAGAGGAAGCCCGTTTTCGAGGTCTCACCGATCGGTTTGTCGCAGCGATGCAGCTGGAGGGGGTTGCTGGCGAAGACCGAGGCGAAGGCATAGGAGTCCTTGAGCTTCCAGTGGTTGACGAAGCTGTCGTGACAGGAGGCGCACTTGAGGTTGGTTCCGAGGAATACCTGGGCGACATTCTGGGCGGCCTGGATCTCGGGGCGCTGGCGCTCGTTGACCACCCCGCGCCACTTGATGCCGCGTATGAACCCGTCGCTTCCCGGCACGGGGCTGATCAGCTGGTGGACGAACCTGTCATAGGGGAGGTTCTCGTAGAGGCTCCGGTAGAGCCACTCGGTGATCTGTCCGCGGCCGCCATCGATAAAGCCGGTTCCCTTGTAGGCGTTTCGCAGCATGTCGTTCCAGTAGGTGAGCCAGTGGCCGGTGTAGCGGCCATTGTCGGCCAGGAGGCTGTCGATGATCGCCTCCCTGCGCGCGGCGGTGTCTTCGCCCGGCGTGCTCGCGGGTGGAAGCAGCCCGATGAGATCAAGATAGGCTCTGCGGCGAAAGACTCCGGGCGAGACGGTCCTGTCGGCGGCGACGCCATGTTTTTTAAGATAGGGAGCCAGGAGGCTGTCGATGGGGTTGAGCTTCGCGTCGCCTGGGGGCAGCACGGGCTCTCGCGGCGCCAGCGGCGCCCTGCGGTGGGACTTGTCGAAGCTGAAGCCGTCAGGCCAGGGGGCTCCTTCGTCGATCCATTTCCTGAGCGCCTCTACCTCGTCCTTGCCCAGGCGCTCTCCCTTCAGGGGCATCCGTTTCTTGGGGTCGCCGCTCAGGACTCTTCTGATGAGAGCGCTCTTCGCGCTCTTGCCCGGCTCCAGGGCCGGGCCGCTCTCTCCTCCCTGCAGGAGGTTCACGCGGGTATTCATTGAGAACCCCCCCTTGCGCTTCTCCCCTGTATGGCATTTTCCGCAGCGCTTCTTGAGCAGCGGGGCCACCTTGTCATGGAAGAGAGAGCCGGGGCCATCCTCCGCGGTGGCGACAGCGGTGCAGAATACCAGCGCCACGGCAAGGAGGAGGTCGGGGTTCCTGTACATGGACTATTTCCCCTGCTTGAACATTTCGTGATCGGGGTTGCCCATGGAGAGCAGGTAGGCGACCAGGTCGAGAACCTCCTCCTTGTTGAGAGGATTGAGCAGGCCGGCGGGCATCATCGAGCCCTTCGCCGGCATGGTCTTGAGGATCTGTTTGTGGTTGACTCCCGAGTTGCGGCTGGGCGTCAGCATGTTGGTGTTTACCGAGAAATTGTCTCCACCGCCATTGACGATCCGTCCGGTAACGGTCTTGCCGTTTTTCAGGATGAAGATCGTAGCGCGGTACTGGTCGGAGACCACCTTGCCAGGATCGAGGATCGACTCGAGCAGGTCGCTTCTGCTGAAGCGTCCGGCCGCTCCGGTCAGGTCCGGTCCGACCGCCCCGCCCTGCCCATCGAAGCGATGGCAGACGAAGCACTTCGCCGCGGCGAACATCTTCTTGCCGTGTTCGAAGTTCCGGCCCACGAGTCCCTTCTCGATGGTTGGCAGGACGTTCTTGGTGGTCCATTCCTTTCCCGGGCCTTTCGGCTTGGGCAGCTGGGCGAGTATCCCGGGAGCCGGGCTGTTCCTGAGTGAACCGGCGGCGACGAGGGTCTTCTTGTCTTCGGCACTGAGGCGTCCGATGGCCGCGCTCCTGACGTTGTTGATGAAGCCATTAAAGCTGGCGCCGCCGCGGAAACCGCGAGCGTTGCTGAACCACTTGAAGTAGCGTTTGCGCTCATCGATCGTCCAGCCGCTCTTCAGGCTGTGGAGAGCCAGGGCGTAGTGCATCTGGTCCTCCTGCGCCGGGCTCGTCTCCATCAGGCTTACGGTTTTTCCGGCGACACCGGGCGCCTCGAGGTAGATTAATACCTGGCTCAGCTCGCGGTTCAGGGAGGCGGTCTTCGCAGGGTAGAGCTTCGAGAGCTCGGCCGCGATCTTCGCGCCTGCAGCCTCAGCCGGCTTGCCCAGGCGTATGAATACGAGGCCGTAGGCACGCAGGAGGTTGAGCAGCTGGGTCTCGTCCAGCGAGGCTGCCTTGATGTTGCCGAGGGCGGCGAGCAGGCCTGGTCCCGCCTCGGGCTTTCCATGCCGGGCCACGGCGATGGCCCCCTCGATCAGGGCGACAGGGTTCTTTTCAGCCAGGACTTTATCCTGCCAGGAGGCCACAGGCTGGTGCTCGACAGCGATTCTCGCTGCGTACCGCAGGTAGCGGTCAGCGCTGGCGAGATGGGGCCAGGCAGCCTTGAGGGCTGCCGGGTCCTGCTTGCCGTGGAATTTCTCCAGCTCCTTGCGCTGGGCCCGAAGCTTCGCCGACCCTGCCGATGTCTTCGCGACGCCGTCCTTGTCCTCGCCGGTATAGGTGACCCGGTAGAGTCCGGACTGGGTGCGTCTGCCGCCGATGGAAACATAGAGGGCCTTGTCCTTCGGGTTGACGATGACGTCGGTCAGGGGGAACGGGGCGCCGGCGATGAACTGCTCGAGCTCACCGGTGTAGGTGCCTCCGGCCGGGGTCATGTGGACCGCGTAGAGCTTTCCGTAGGACCAGTCACAGATGAAGAGGGCCTCCTGGTACTTGCGCGGGAAGTCGGCTCCATAGCCGAAGCCGATTCCCGTTGGCGAGCCGGGGCCGACGTCGACGACCCGGCCGAGGCTGTCGGGGTAGTAGGTCGGCCACTTGCCCGTGCCCGAGCGCCAGCCGAATTCGCCGCCGCTGATGACGTGGTTGACCCGGGTGGGGCGGTACCACGGCGTGCCGACGTCCCACTCCATGTCCGCATCGAAGGTGAAGAGCTCACCGTGCTTGTTGAAGGCGATGTCGAACTCGTTGCGGTAGCCGTTGGAGACCAGCTCCCAGGTCTTGCCCTCGGGGTCGGTCCTGGCGATCCAGCCGCCGGGGGCCAGCTTGCCCCTGGCGTGTCCGCGCGCGTCCCAGAGCCGCGGCAGGAGCAGGTCCTCTTTCCAGGTCCGGGGCACGAGGGATTTCTCGGGGTTGGGGATGTCGGTATGGTTGCCGCCGATGACGTAGATGTATTTTTTCTCAGGCCCCAGGATCACCGCGTGGGGGCCGTGCTCGCCGCCGCCGCGGATCGACCTGAGCATCTTGCGCTCGTCGAACTGGTCATCTCCATTGGTGTCACGCAGGCGGTAGAGCCCCCGGTCCTTTTCACTCTGGACGACATAGAGGCTGTCAAATGCGTAGAGGAGCCCGTGGGCGTGGCCGGCGTTGCCGGCGAGACGCTCTACGAGGGTCTCGCCTTTTTTCCCGATCGGCGATGGGGTGATGCGGTAGAGGGCGCCGTACTGGTCGGATGTAATGATTCTTCCCTTCGGGTCGATGGTC
>JAKUSY010000154.1 GCA_022451445.1 Planctomycetota bacterium | reverse complement strand
GCTCGTTGGCGCACCTGTTTCCGCAATCAGCGGCGCAATTTACCGGGGAACGGCTCCAGCGCTCGCGATCAAAGCTCTGCTCCCGGGCGAGCAACTCCTCCAGATCCTGAATGATTAACTCATAGGCACCAGTGGTGTACTTCTCCTGCAGAAGATCCCAGAGCCTGACCAGGTAGGCACGCTGGTAATAGCCATCCGATGCGCTGAAAAAGAAGTCCATGAAGTAGTGCAGGCGGGAATTGCCCCGAACCGAGGTCGAAAACCAGGGGTTCAGATCGCGGCCCGGACTGAGCATGCAATCGTTGATGGTTCCCACCGGGCGAACATCCGGATCAAAATTCTTTCCGAACACCAGGTCCATATCCCAGGTGAGAAGCGTCCACTTGTCGGACTCCCTGTTCCAGCACAGGAAGTGGTTCATCGCGAAGCTGTCGATATTGTTGAGCACCGTCTGGGCCAGCTGGTAGCCGATGAGCTGCTCCGGCATGCTGCGCTCCTGGAAGAACGCCGCCGAGGATCCCCCCACCCCGTCGAGATGCATGTCACCGACGAAATCGGCCAGGGCGGTGAAGTCCTCGTTTTCGCAGGTCTCCTGCTCCCAATAGGCCGCGTAATCGGAAACCCGGCTGTGGGCGGCGACCCCGATCGGTGTCCCGCCATCGCGCGGCGGCTGCTTGGCCTTGTAGAGGCAGTCGTCTCCCTCGAAACCGTTTCTCTCGAGGAACCTGCTGTCAGGATGCTCGAGCGAGAGGAAGAGCCCGTGATAGCGGCCATTGAAATGAACCCTGACATACTCGGTCTCGCAGTAGGGAATACCGAGCTGGCGAATGAAGTCCCAGGCGAGGTGTTCGCGGATCAACGACTTGTCGGTCCACAGACCCTGGAGATTGAGCTTTCTCAGGCCCTTGAAATACCGGCCCCTGTTGAACCGGAACTTGAGGTTTCTCTTATCTTGGATGCAGGCGGTATTGCCCCGGAATCGCATTCCCACCTCGGGATAGATGTCGCCGCGATAGACAAACGAACCCGGCCGCAGATTATCGCAGTTCAGCACGGCGTTGATGGCCCGGGGATTGGCGGCATTCACCCCCGGTATCAGGATGTGATAGACCGGAAGGCTGGTGTCAGGCTGCTCATCATTGACGTAGAACCCGTGCAGCTCCCGCTTGACCATACGGGTTCCGCTATGGGAGCGAGGGCCGGCCCCGACACTTCCATCCGCGGCCCTGGCCACAACCCGGTAATAGACCTCGGTGTTGTGCTCAAAGAGGGAGGGAATCTCCACCCCGTAGACACCGTCAAGGACGAAACCATCGCCATGCTGTCCATCATCGAACATCTGCAGGGTGACTGGATCATTCTCGCCCGCCATGTAATTCAATTCGACCGACTCGAGGGCCAGATCGCCGGGGGTGCGCACCCTGGCGGAAATCCAGGTGCGATCCTCCGAGGTGGGCTCCCGGGGATACCTGCCGTGATCTGAGATAAAGGGAGGAAGCGTATCCACCCGGGCTGAATTAGCCACCCCGGGGCTCACGAGCTTCTCGTTGAGACAGATTTCCACTCCGCGCAGGAGCCTCAGAGACAGGTTGGAGTCACCCTCGATGTACTTGAAATCGAAGGAGAGCCTGTAATCCGCCTCGCGGTCCAGCTCGCTGTCCGGCCTGAAAGACTGGGCGACGGTGTCTCTCGAGGAACAGGAAAAGCACCCCTCGCCGCAGGAGGCCTGGGTCAACAGGCGAAGCCCGCGGCTGCCATCGACACCAAGTCCATCCACCACGCTGGAGGCCTCCGCGTTGCCGCGGATATCCCACCCCTCGGCTCCGGCCTCGAAATCACCATTCACGATCAGGTCCAGATCCGGATTCGCGATCGGGCGCAGGCGGACATTGTCGATAACGAACTCTCCACCACCGTTGATCGCGATAAGAAGCCGCTGGATAACCAGCCTGCCAAGCGGGCCGACCATGGATACCGTGGCGAAATCACCAGGGCTGATCGCGCTGCTGGTCCAGCTGGCAGGATCGCCGCTGTCGGCGCCGGCCGTGAACTTCTCGAGACTACGCCCCTCTCCATCGGCTTCCCAGGGCCACTCTCCACCGTCGGAGTAGCGCACCGCATCCACGAACGCGCCATCACCGTCCAGCAGCGAGATTCTCTCTCCGCTATTGGAAAGTTGTCCGGCGAAGTCACCCAGGACGTTCGCCACGCCGTAGGCATTGCTGATGTGCTCAGCGTTACGGCAGACCACCACGTAATCTCCCGCTCCGAGAATCGTTCCCTGGGGAATGACGAATTCTATTCCGGTGAAGCTCCAACCTCCCAGGTCAACCGCCTGCCGGCCATGATTGTAGAGCTCGACGAACTCCTCGAGGTGCTCGGAGTCGCCCGCGGGATGGTAGTGAATCTCGTTGATGACGACATCCGCCACGAACACTGGAGTCGGAGGACATTCGAGCCTGGAATTGGCGGCCAGAGGCGTCGGGGTATTCGCCGTCGCGACGGACCAATTGGTGGGAAGATTCGACGCGGCCGACACACACACACGCTCGAGCGAGGCTCCGCCCCCATCGACCGAGTCCGATCCCTCCGGCCAGGGGAGCCTGTCATCGTACTTCAAGACATCGACGACGGCATTCATCCCATCGAGCAGCAGCACATTGTCCCCGTCATTGTCGAGGGTCCCGTTAAAGTCACCGAGAAGATCGGATTCCTCCAGGTTGAAGCTGCCGGCGAAATAATTCCTGTCACGGCAAATAACGACGAAGCCGGAGGCCTCGATGGCGGAGCCGGCGGGAAATTCAAAATAGACGCCCCCCTCGAGCTTCCAGCCCTCGAGCGAAACCGCCACGGGCCCGGAATTGTAGAGCTCGATGAACTCGAGATCTCTTCCATCCGGAGCCGGGGGATAGTAATGAACCTCGTTGATGACTACCGAGCAGTACCCCGCGGCCTGGGTCCACAGGCCCAGGAACAGGACCGTCAAGAAACCGAAAAAACGGCTTGAGCGGCCACTTCCGAGCTTACCTTCGCTTCTTTGACCAGCCAATTGAAACTCCGCGGTCATTCGCCAATGTGTATATTGATTTGCCCCAATACAATAGTAAGGCCCCGACTCAATTTGGGCTACACTGAAAACGAACCAACAGGGCATCTGAAACAACGCGTTTATGCGGGTTTTCCTCGAGCAAATTCACGGTGTCGGCCGGGGAATTGACGTGCCGTCTCATCCACGATCGAGATCCATGTCGCTGCGATACATCCTGCCACTGGCCCTATTCCTCCTCCAGCAGAGTCAAGGCCCTGGAGCCGACCGGGATCGGCCGGAATTCTCAGCCGCCGGACGCGATGGCCCTTTCATTCTTCACACGGTGAAGTCCGCCTACCAGGCGGGCACCACGAAGATCAGGGTACTCCTTCCATCGAAGGTCGAGAAAAACCGCCTCTACAGGGTCCTCTATGTTCTTCCGGTCGAGGCGCTCGACGGAGAGCGCTGGGGAAACGGCCTGGAGACCGTCCGCCGGGCAGGACTGCACGACAAGCACGGGCTGATCTGCGTTGCTCCGACCTTTTCGCATCTACCCTGGTACGCCGACCATCCGGACGATCCACGCATCCGCCAGGAATCCTATCTCACCAGGATCGTCCTGCCGTTTATTGAAAAAACCTACCCTGCGACGGAAGGAAAAAAAGGCCGGCTGCTGGTTGGCTTCAGTAAATCCGGCTGGGGCGCCTTCACGCTTCTGCTGAGAAACCCGGACCTGTTCGCCGCCGCCGCGGCCTTCGATGCTCCCCTGGCTCTCGACAAGCCCGGACCCTTCGGAACAGGACCCATCTTCGGCGGCCGGGAGAACTTCGAAAAATACCGGGTCGAGAAGCTGTTGAAGAAAAATAGTGGACGCCTGGGGAGAGGAAAACGCCTGGCCCTCCTGGGTTATTACGGTAATTTTCGCAGCCACCATCTGAAGGCCCACGGCTGGATGGACGCGCTGAAGATCGAGCACCACTGGCGCGATGGACCCAGGCGGCAACACTCCTGGGGCAGCGGCTGGCTGCCCGAGGCCGTCGCCCTGCTCGCCGGGGCAGATGGAGACCGGCCGGAAAAGAAATCTCCCGGGGAGTGATTCCGTCAACGGACCGCTCTCGGCCGTCCGCCGGCGGGAAATCAGCGCTTCCGCAGGTGGTAGAAGATCTCTTCGTGATCGGGGAAGCGTGAGCAGGCGCGCTTTGAAAACACGACCCTGCCGTGGACGGAGACCTCGAAGACCCCATCACGAGATGGAAGCAGCTGCGCGGTCTCGCCCAGCTCGGCCTCGATGGCCTCCGCGAGGCTCACGGCGAGCCGTTGGTAATTGCCCGGCACGCAATATTCAATCGCTACCGAGGCAGCCGGAGCCTTCCTGCCGGGAAGACCCGCGCGCAGGCCGGGGAAGAGAGCCCGTTTCAGCTCGAGGTTGCTCGTCAATTTCTGCATGGATCTTAACGCTCCCAGGCGCGGATGGATTGTAAGGTCAGGACTCCGGTGAACCAGCCTTTTTGACGCCGCCGGGGAAATTCTATTCAACCCGCCGGACAATAATTCGATCTTCCGACATGAAATCGACCAGTTTTTCAGCATCCTCGAGCCTGCCGACCAGGTTCACTTCACTGGCCGGAACAGGTTTATCGGTAGTGCTCATGGGGGTCCTGCCGAAAAAAATCGCCAGCGCACGGCCCGGCGGCCAGTAGCCGATCGTGCCGACCTCCACATCGATGGTGGCGGTTTCATCCGCCTCGCAGATGACTGGAATCTCGAAATAAAACTCCTCCCCCCAGGTATTGAAGGACGTCTCGAGCGGAAGACTCTCGACAATCGCCCCGGCGCAACCGGTTGCCGCAAGCTCACCCTGCAGAATCAGCCCTCCAACCTCGATCTCGATGCTCACCGACATTAACCCGTCCCTCCCGGCCGCTGCCGGATTCCGCCTGCGGCTCTCAGCGACCTGCGGTCATTGTGAAAAAAAGGGCCGCGACGCTCTCGCCGCGGCCGGCGAAAGAATGGTGACCCCAAGGGGAGTTGAACCCCGGTTACAAGGATGAGAACCTTGTGTCCTGGACCAGGCTAGACGATGGGGCCCTACTTGCTTCCACCTTTCGATAAGAAGCGCCCTGCTATGATAGAAAGGACATCGCAGTCGTCAAGCCATTAGCTCCGTTTTCTGGCACCCGGGTTTATTCGTCACGCCCGGCGAGCGCGGCCGGCGTTTCCCAGGCATGGTAGGAACTCCTGACCAGCGGCCCGGAGACGACCTGCAGGAAGCCCATGCTCTCGGCCTCTCGCTGCAGCTCGGCGAATTCACCGGGAGTCACGTAGCGGAAGACATCGAGCTGGCGGGCGGTAGGCTGCAGATACTGGCCGAGGGTGAGAATATCGACGTCATGCCTGCGCAGGTCGGCGAATACCTCCAGCAGCTCCTCCCTCGTCTCTCCCAGGCCGAGCATGAGACCCGACTTGGTCAGCAGCGGACCCTCGCGGTTCTCGAGAACCGGGGGCTCCCGGGAAATTTCCCCGGCCGCGCTGAGAACCTCCAGCGAACGAACATAGCCGGCCCCGGGGCGGACCCTGTCATAGAGCCTCGGAACGGTCTCTATGTTGTGGGCGAAGACGTAGAGCGCCGTATCCACAACGCGGGCGATGCACTTGCGCGAGCCCTGGAAATCAGGCACCAGGGCCTCAACCCTGCAGGAAGGAAGACGGCTGTGGATCGCATCGATGGTCGCGGCGAAGGCGACGGAACCCTGGTCTGCCAGGTCGTCGCGATTCACGGAGGTGAGCACTGCGTAGTCGAGCCCGAGATCTTCGATAACCTCGGCAACCTTCGCCGGCTCGTTCTCATCCAGCGTTTCGGGTTTGCCGCTGGTGACAGAACAGAAATTGCAGCCCCGGGTGCAGACATCGCCAAGCAACATGAAGGTGGCGGTGCCGTTGCCCCAGCACTCGCCGATGTTGGGACATTCAGCCTCCTCGCAGACGGTGTGAAGCCCATGAGCCTTCAATCGTTCACCCAGGAACTTGTAGCGCTCATTGTAGGAAAATTTCGCCTTCACCCAGGCTGGATGCTTCGGACGCGCCGCGCTGGCTACCGCTCCCCCGGCGGACAGCACGGGCAGAGAGTGGAATCCTTCCATCTCCGGCTGGGTGTCAGAGCTGTCTGCGTGAACCATGGTCCTGGCGTTTCCTGATGTGGCCTCTCTGGCGAGCATTCTAACGCTTCAGGCCGGAGGGTTCCCGGCAAATAGTCCACCGCAGCGGAACGCCTTCAGCGGAAAATACCCAGGAAGATCTCGAATACTCTCCTGAGACCCGGGCTCAGCCGCCTCTTCTGCCACTTACCGCAGGCGCGGGAGATCACCTCAGAGCGGGTAGGGTAGGGACGGATGGCGCTTCCCAGCTTCCTCAGTCCCAGCCCGTGAGTTATCGCGAGGCTCAGCTCCGAGATGAGCTCTCCAGCACGGCTCGAGACAACCGTGGCGCCAAGGATCCTGTCCGAGCCCCTGCGAAGATGCAGGCGCAGGAAGCCTGTCTCTTCACCATCGAGGACAGCCCTGTCGTTCTCCGCCATGGGCACGGTCAGGGTGTCAACCTCCATTCCCGCCAGCCTGGCGCCATCGGGATCGAAACCGACATGGGCCAATTCCGGGCTGGTATAGGTGCAGCGGGGAACAACCAGCCCACGCACCTCCAGCCTCCTGAAGAAGAGGGCGTTCTGAACCGCTAGGCGGGCCTGTGCATCGGCCGCATGGGTGAATCTCTCCCGCGAGCAGACGTCCCCGACCGCGTAGATCCTCGGGTTGTCCGTCCTGAGCTGCCCATCGACGCTGATCCCGGAATCGTCGATCCCCACCCCGGCGGAGATGAGCCCCAGCCCCTCCACGTTGGGAATACGTCCGGTCGCCACCAGGATTTCGTCTCCCTCGACAGCTCCGGAGACCTGCCCCTGGCGATAGTGAATCCTGGCGCCCCCGTCCTCCTCCTTGACATCCAGGACCTCGGCCGCCAGCAGGCAGCGCACCCCGTCATCCTCGAGGGCCGCCCGCACCAGGGCGGCGGCCTCGGGATCTTCGCGTGGAAGCACCTCGCCGGCCACCTCCAGGAGAGTCACCTCGCTGCCGAAGCGCGCGAAACACTGCGCCATCTCGCAGCCGACCGGGCCGG
>JAKUSY010000153.1 GCA_022451445.1 Planctomycetota bacterium | reverse complement strand
TTTCCAGCGTCTGTACCGTAATCTACGGGAAGCTGAATTTCGTTCGGGGGTCTATTGCCGGCGGTTTTCTTCGCCTGTGCGATGAGTTGTTCCATGACGGCTTCAACCACCCGAACAGACGTTCCGCCAAATCGCCAGACCCTCTTCCCGCACATACCACCATCCACCATTTCAGGCCTTGAAAACCATGCCGAGACAAAGTCTTCGACGCTGCCCCTCTCCAAGCTGGAAAACGACCCTTTCCGCGATCCTGTTTTTGCTCGCCCTCCTGCAGGCTCGGCCCGCGGCGGCGGTGATCATCACGGAGATCATGTACAACCCGCCCGCCGACCTCGAGGCGGCAAATGGCGACGCGAACCTCGAATGGATCGAGATCTTCAACGACGAGCCAACCGTCGTCCACCTCACGGGTTACTACTTCTCGGAGGGAATCAACTTCACCTTCCCCTTCGACACCTACCTCGAGGGACGCTCCTATCTCGTCATCGCCGCGGATGCCGAAGCCGTCAGGGCGGCCTATGGTATCGACAACGTCATCGGCAACTTCGGCGGCCTGCTCGACAACGACGGCGAGAGGGTCACGCTCAATATTTACGGCGGGGGTCCCGATGTGAGTATCGGCTTCTCCGACCGCGGCCAGTGGCCGAAGATCGCCGACGGCACCGGCCACTCCCTCATGATCAAGGACACCTACGGGCCGCAGGATGACAACGACAACTGGACCTCCAGTATCGTTGTCGGTGGAACTCCGGGGCGGACCAATTACGACGAGCCGAGAATCATCGAAACCATCATCATTCCCGACGATTCGATCTGGCTCTACCGCAAGAACACCACCGAGTATCCCGCCGGCTGGCAGAGCCCGGACTTCAATGATAACGGATGGCTCCAGGGACAGACCTGCATCGGCTACGGAGACGGCGATGACACGACCGTGCTCGATGACATGCGCAACAGCTACATTTCCTTCGCCTGCCGGAAATCCTTCGAGCTGACCCAGGAACAGATCGACGGGTTCGACGATGTCTCCTTCCAGATCAGGTACGACGACGCCTTCGTTCTCTACCTCAACGGAAACGAGGTGGCCCGCAACCGGCTCGGAAACGCCGGCGACGCCGTCTCTTTCGAGCAACGCGGCTCATCCCACGAGGCCAGGGCCGACTACGAGCCTTTCTCGATCAACAAGGACCGCTTCCAGGAGGGAACCAATGTCTTCGCCGTCGCCATCCACAACGCGAGCGTCAACAGCTCGGACTCGAGCTTCCAGCCGAAGCTGGTGAGCAGCCGGATCGAGTGGCCGAGCCCGGCCGGCGAACCGGTGCCAGTGGTCATCAACGAGTGCTTTACGCGTACCAGCGAGGAGGGCTGGTTTGAGCTCTACAATACCTCGGCCCAGTCCATCGACCTCTCAGGCTTCTTTCTCAGCGATGACAACAACATGCTGGACAAGTGGGCCATCCCCGATGGAACGACGATCGACGGAAACGGCTACCTCGTCTTCACGGACTCACAAATGACCCTCGACCTGTCGACGGAGCGCGTCTCCATCTTTTTGAGCCGTCCCAACCTGCGCCAGGTGCTCTCCGCCGCCACCTTCGACAATCCTGCCGAGGTCGCCGCGGCGCTTGATGGCACCAGTGACGCCCTCTACCCGGACGCCGGCCGGCGCTTCATGATTGCGCCGACCCCCACACCCGGCGCCGCGAACACCATCCCTCTCGAGGGTGACATCGTGATCAATGAGATCATGTACCATCCACCCCGCGGACGCGAGATGACCGCCTTTGTCGAGCTCTTCAACCGCTCCGCGCAGGACATCGACATCAGCGGCTTCCGCTTCAACAGGGGCATCTCCTATACCTTCGAGGAAGGAACCGTACTCGCGGCCGGCGCCTACATCGCCATCGCCGCGGATCCCGCCCGCCTGCGAAACGCTCACGAGTCGCCCGGCCCGGACTGGGGAACCCTGGCGATCGTCGGCCCCTTCGAAGGCGAGCTGAGCAATAAGGGAGAGCTCCTGCGCCTGGTCGATACGCGGGGCAACCCGGTAGACGAGGTGCGATACCACGATGGTGGGCTCTGGCCGAAGTGGGCGGACGGAGGCGGCTCGAGCCTCGAGCTCCTGGATCCAAACCAGGACAACTCCGTGCCGAGCGCCTGGGAAGACAGCGACGAGTCGCCGAAATCGCAATGGGAAGAAATCTCCTACTCCATAAGCTACGCCACCCAGTCGGAATCCGAATTCCAGATCCGCATGATGGGGGCGGGCGAGGTGTTCCTTGACGACATCCAGGTGCGGCGCGGCAACACCCAGTACATCCGCAACGGCGACTTCGAGAGCAACACCAGCAGCTGGATCATCCAGGGCAACCACATCCAATCGAGCCGTACGACGGAAGACAGCACCGCGGGCAACGCCTGTCTCAAGGTTGTCGCCACCGGAGACGGCGACACCAGGGTCAACCGTATCGAGACCGAGACCTCTCCCAGGATGACCTCCGGTTCTCACCAGATCACCCTGCAGGCCCGCTGGCTGCGCGGAGCGAACCTGCTCTACTTCAGCTGCTACAGGCAATATGCCCAATGCCAGCATCCTCACTGGCTGCAGATGCCCTACAACCTCGGCAGCCCTGGCCAGGTGAACAGCGTCGCCTCCAACAACCTCGGACCGGTTCTGAGCGAGGTTGTCCACCAACCCGCGGTTCCCTCCGCAGGGCAGGAGGTCACCATTCTCGCGCAGGTAAGCGATGCGGATGGAGTAGACACCGTCAGGGCGCTCTATGACCCCTCGGGCAACAACGCCTCGGGTGAGACCGAGCTGTTCGACGATGGAGCCCACTCTGATGGCGAAGCGGGAGATGGCCTCTTCGGAGGCAATGTCCCCGGCTTCTCCAACAACACAAAGGTCACCTTCTATGTCGAGGCGGTGGATACCGCCGGAAACCGCCGCCGCGAGCCCCGCGACGCGCCGAGCAGGGACCTGGTCTACCAGCATTCCAGTCCGCTCACGGCGAATTCGTTCACCTATCGCCTCATCCACGATGACGCCAACTGGAGCCGGCTCGGCACTCGGCAGCTGCACTCCAACGAGCTGCTGGATGCCACCTTCATCTTCAACGAGGAGAAGGTCTACTACAATGTCGGGACACGCTGGCGAGGCAGCCCCTGGAACCGTCCCGGCAATCCGCGCATGTACCGGGTCGCCTTCCCGAAGAACCAGCCTCTTCGCAACCGCACCAAGATCAACCTCAGCCGCTACGGCAACGGCCAGAACGAAAAGGCCGCGGGGTACTGTGTCTGGCGTAACTCTACCTCCTCCACGACCAGTCCCTACAACCGCACCGCCTGGGCCAGGGTAAGAACCCAGGCCGGCACCTACATGATGGAGAGCATCGAGCCCACGAACCCGGAATACCTCAAGCTCTGGTTCCCCCAGGACTCTGACGGCATCCTCATGAAGATCATGGGCAAGCAGACCTTAGCGGACAGCGGCAGCCACCAGTCGAACCTCCTGCAATGGGCCACCTGGGCCAACCGCGGGTCGAACAAGACCGGCTACCGCTGGAACTTCAACCTGCGCACCAGGGAGCTGGAAGACAATTTCTCCCCCCTCATCACGCTGATCCAGACCATGAACGGCAACTCGTCCGTCCTCGACAACCAGCTCGAGAACATCATGGACGTAGAGCAATTTCTCCGGGTCTACGCCGCGCGCTGCGCCCAAGATGACTGGGACACCATCGCCATCGGAAACGGACAGAACGCCTACACCTACTACGCCCCGAATGAGGGCCGCTGGAAGCTCCTGCCCTGGGACATGGACCATACCTGGGGAAACACGGGGGCCCGAATCTATCCTGATGGAGACAGCACCTTCTCACGCATCATGAGCCGCCCGAAATACCGGCGCAAATACATCGGCATCCTCAACGAGATGCTGAACGGAAGGGGCGGCAATCCCGGGTATTGGAGCACCGGCGAGATGGTCACCAAGTTCCTCGACCGCAACTCTGCCGTGGTCGGCTCGGATGGCGTCGGCAACTCTTCTCGCGTGCGGAACTTCATCAACAGCCGCAGGGGCACCCTGTCTCGCCAGATCCCCACCCGGGTCAATTTCTCCATCACCACCAACGGGGGAACCGTGGACACCAGCTCGACCAATATCAGCGGTATCGGCTGGGTCGACATCGATATGCTGCTCGTCTCCGGCGAGCCCGTGACCATCAACTGGACCAGCACCACCCGCTGGAGGGTCTCTGTGGAGCTGGACGCGGGAGAAAACGTCCTGGACTTCCTCGCCCTTGACGTGGAAGGCAACGTGGTCGGCGACGACCGCGTGATCATGACGCGCACCTTCGGCTGGGAAGCTCCGGCCGTCACCTCGGTGGTACCGGCAAGCGCGCAGCCCGGCGAGACGGTCACGGTTACGGGTACGGAATTCCACGAAGGTGCCAGGGTCTTCCTCGGTACCCGGGAGCTCGATAACGTGGAATTCAACGAGGACAACCCGGAGAGCCTTACCTTCACGGTCCCCCTGCTGCAGCCCGGAACGTTCGAGCTGACGGTGCGAAATACCGATGGCCGCACCTCCGAGGCGACAGACTTCACCATCCTGCCGCCGGCTCCCTACTTTATCCGCGGCGATGCCAACATCGACGAGGTGGTCGATATCAGTGACGCCGTCAAGACGGTTCGCTATCTCTTCTCAGGTGCCGAGATAAGCTGCCTGGATGCCGCCGATTCCAACGACGACGAGGAGATCAACATCACCGACGCCGTCTACCTGCTGGGCTATCTCTACCGGGGAGGCTCACCGTTGGCCGCCCCGTTCCCGCGGAGAGGGTCCGATCCCGGCGAGGCCGGGGCGCTCGACTGCGAGACCGGCCTCGACCCGTTCGCAGGCGGCTAGACCCCGCCGACCGGAGAGCCCCTAGAGACCAAACTCGTCCGCTTTCTTGCGCAGGGTATTGCGGTGAATTCCCAGCAGATCGGCGGCGCGCAGCCGGACCCCATCACAGCTGCCGAGCGCTTCGCTCAGCAACGTTCTCTCGACGACCTCCATCGTATCCGCCCAGATATTGCGTGAGGCCGAAGACCCCAGCAGCTCCCGGAAATGCTCCGAAACCGAGCTATCGAAGCCCTGCTCCGTTCGGCCCTGTGGCGCAGAATGAACATCGTCGCGCAGGGGGGGCAGGTTGGCCGCGTGGATGGTCGTTCCCTCGCAGAGAATGACCGCTCTCACGATCAGGTTCTCCAGTTCACGCACGTTTCCGGGCCAGGAGTAGGCCATGAATTCTCTCAGTACATCCTTGCCGAGCTTCAGCTGGGGCGTTTCGTTCTCCAGCGCGAACTTTTCGAGAAAGTGCTGCGCCAACAGACGAATGTCTTCGGAATGATCCCGTAGGGCCGGCACGGCAATCGGAACGACATTGAGCCTGTAATAGAGATCCTCTCGGAACCCCCCATCCTGCACGAGTTTTTCGAGATCATGATGGGTAGCCGCGATCACCCTGACATCCACCGCCATAGGCATATCGGCCCCGACGGCATCGACCACTCTCTCCAGCAGCACCCGCAGCATCTTGGCCTGCAGCATGGGACTCATATCGCCGATCTCGTCAAGAAAGATCGTTCCTCCATCGGCGACAACGAACTTCCCCTTGCGGTCGGAGATCGCGCCGGTAAAAGAACCTTTCCTGTATCCGAAGAGCTCGGCCTCGAGCAGCTGTTCGGGGATCGCCGCACAGTTGACCCTGACAAAGGGCCCCTCGGCGCGCGGGCTGTTGTAGTGGATCGCGTTGGCGATGAGCTCCTTGCCCGTTCCACTCTCGCCGCGAATCAAGACCGTGGAACGGGTCGGCGCGACGCTGACGATGGTCTGAAAGATCGCCTGGATCGCGGGGCTGTTGCCGACGATTCCCTCAAAATTGTAGCGCTCGCGCAGCTCGGCCTTGAGCATGCGGTTTTCTTCGAGCAATTGCTCCCTCTCGGCCGCGGCATCCTGGTAGATCTTGACCGCCTGGGCAAGCGTTCCCGTGATGATCTGAAGAAGCGCCATGTCCTGGTCGAATTCCTTGTCGCCGTGAAAGGGCTTGGCGCCACCGAGGACCCCGACAATTTTACCCTCGAGGCTGATGGGTACCGCCATGAAGGTCATCTGCTCCGACCCGACGCGAAAGGCCCCTGTCCTGCCGAGGAACTTCGGCTCCCGGCTGATATCGCGAACCCCGATGGGCTCTCCGCTCTCGACAACGCGGCCGACGATGCCCTCTCCACGGGCGTACTGACCCTTCGCCATCTCCTCTTCCGTCATCCCGTAGGCCAGGGAGATCTTGAGCTCGTCGGAATCCGGCTGTACCAGGACCAGGAAGCACTGGGACAATTCACAGCGGCGGGCGAGGATCTCGCTCACCTGGGAGAACAGCTCCTCGAAGACAAGCGAGGAGCCGAGCGCCTGGCTGATCTCGAGCAGGGTCTCATCCTGGACATTGCGCCGCTTCAGCTCGGAAAACGATTGGGCGTTTTCGAGAATCTGGGCCGCCTGGGTGCCGACAATCGTCAGCAACTCGAGGTCCTGATCGGAAAAATTATCCTCGCTGGTGGAGTCAACGCTGATGACCCCCACCACCCTGTTTTCGAGGATCATTGGGACCGCCAGCTCGGAGCGAATGTGCTCCTTGACCATCACATAGCGCTCTTCGCGGCGTACGTCAGGAACACAGAGCGCCTCGCCATGTTTCGCGACCCAGCCTGTAATCCCCTCGCCGATTCGAAGGGCCACCTTCTCCTGGACATCCTGCCCGAGTCCGCGGGATGCGACAATCCTGAGAGTGTCCCCCTCGAGCAGAATCACGGAGCCGGTCGTGGCTCCGGTATATCGAATGCTCGAGTCGAGAAGCACCTCGAGCAGCTTCATCGGCTCGAGAGTCGAGTTCAGCCCCAGGGTAATCTCCTGGAAAATCTCGAGACGGCTGTCGGGGGATGCAAATTCTCCTTCAGGCCCCTGAAGAGAGCCAGGCCTGGAGTCTTTCGACAAATTGACCTTTTTAACCATGGTAAAACCTGCGCACTCAGCCGTTTTTCAGCCGCTAAACCAGCTGGCCCAAAACTGCCCTTTTTCTATGCAGTGCCTAATAATAGTGCATCTTTTCCTTTTACAGCACAACTAAATATCAGCTCCGTTTTGGCTCCAACGAAGGCATCCTGTTAGAATGCCGCTGGCATCC
>JAKUSY010000152.1 GCA_022451445.1 Planctomycetota bacterium | reverse complement strand
CCGGGCCGCGGCGCCAGGCACAGCAGGGTCTCCTCCAGCATAACCGGGAGGTGTTCCGGCTCGACGTTCACACGGTTCAAGGGCGAATACTCCCGCACAAAGGGAGTCCTGCATTACTTCACCTCGGCGGTCGACCTATTACTCAAGGCCTCGACATATTCACTGATCCCTACGCCCGTCAACTCGGGATACAGCTCCACGAGACGTTGAAGCCGCCTCTTCAGAGCTTCTATGTCGCTACCCAGCCGGTCCAGTCTACCGGGCCCCTGCCCGGTTACTCCGCTCATACGGCGGATCGCTCCCAACCGGCCCGTTTGCCCGTCCTCCCCTTCAGTCCCCACCTCCAGTTGCGCCCGAAGCCTGGCTACCAGTCCAACCTCTCCATCCCAGTTCTCTCTTCTGGCTACCACTTCTCTCCCCTTCCCTGGTTCGCGGAAATTTCAGCCCATCAGTTTCATCAAGGGCCTCTCGTTCTCGGAGGTTCCTGCTTCCCCTCCCGGGAAGCTCGGTAGACATCCCAGGCCTCGCCGGCCCAGATTTCTATCTTGTCTCTCATACCGATGAAAACGACCTCTTTCCTGACCTCGATCTCTTTCTTCCTGGCATCCGGCAGAACGAAGCGGTACTGCTTGTCGAGATCCACCGTGTCCGCGGAAGCCATGACATCACGGATATAGTTCTCGGCTTCCTCGTCATCGGAATCGAACTTTGCATAGATCTCATCGACTCGTCCCTTCCAGGAATCCCGGGTCCACAGCTGCAGCCACTGCGCCCTGCGGCCGGTGGTCAATACCATGGTAGAGAGCTCACCCTCGGGCAGCTCCCGGCGCAGAGGCGCGGGGAGAACCACTCGGTTCTTGCTGTCAAGATTGAGGCGATGAGTTCCCTGGAGCATTCTGAATGCGTTTTCGATAAAAGCCTGGATTGCAGGGTGTCTGCCTGCCGCATCCTTAAATCTCAAAAAAAGGCGCCCTTCCCGGCAAGGGCGCTCTTACCGGCCTGGAATCAGGTACCGAACAGCCACGGTGCGAGCACCGCGCGCCCGGAGCCCTGATGACCAGGCTCTTCTCTTCTTCTCTTCTTTTCCAAGGAACGGGTTGGCCATTCCCCGCGACTACTCTCTCCGCGGGATAAAACCGGCCCCGGCCGGAACCTCCTCAACGCCCGGGGACGGCCACCTGTAGATCTCATGTCTCCACGGCTGACGCCGAGTTCCTCGAGACTTGAGCTGCCAGAGAATGGCCTATCTCCTCTTTCGTACCTCTCTTCAGCGGATCTCACGGGAAAACGAAGACAGGCTTGCAACCACTCGAGGCCGTCCGGGTGGACCCTTGCTAATGCTGAGCAGTCTCTGTCCCGCAATCGCATTTCTCGCTCGCTCCAATCAGAAAAATACAGGTTCCTCAACAGACCGCCCTTCAGCGGATTTCCGCTACCCGCGAACCACCTGGGACCGCTGAGTAACTGCCTCCCACCATCTGGGCAGGTCTGGGAATAGCCCCCACTATTCCACACATTTATCCACATCTCAAGAGCCCAATATTTTTTTTCAGACACCACAACCTGTCGTGAGTAAACACTTTTTGAACCACATATAGTGCCCTGCCCGGCAAATCCCCCAATCCTGGCCTTCCTGCCGTGTAGAAAAAGTACGGCGATCAGAAACAGCCGGAAGGAGACTGAATCCCGTAAGGAGCGCCTCTCAGGACTTTTTCGGCCCTTTGGAGAACCCAGGGCGCCGAGGGTGGAGCGGATTCCCACAGAATCGGAGGCCACCTGGAAAGGAGGAGGCTCTCGTCCGAGATTTACCGGAGATGGTCCTCAGACCGCTGACCCGCAATCGAGTGCGTCAGGAGTAGGAACGGTACCGGCAACGAAATCCACGCAATCGAAGACATCACCGTCGGGAACCAGTCTGGGCTCCTGCGCTAGCGCCCCGGAACCTGCCGGGCCGAGCAAGAGCACGGTCAGGAGGGCCACGGGAAATACCTGCGTCAACATGGTAGACATGTTTTTTGCGGCCATCGACAAAACGAAAGTCCGCTGATTCAATAAGCTTCTGCGCCGAACTGGCCCGCAGGACATTTGGCTTCGCGATTCAAAACCCACCTCGATATTACCGCCTCGGCGCCGGTTTGCTACCAGGTCCCACGGTAAAGACATCTCCTCGAGCCCTCTCCCCGCAGCCATCTTTGACAGGTTGCGGAATCATATGATAGCCTTGCAGGTGTTGTGGTCGTTCGCACCGCGCGGCCGCAGGTAAAGAAAACTCTCTCAAACCTTCTTTCAGATATGCTCTGCAACCTCTGTCCACTCAGAAGAACCTGCGACCGGATCTGCAGCTACGTCGAGCCTCACCTGCCCTCGATGGAACAGGGCCGGGTTGATTACGAAGACCTCCTTCGTATCTACCAGGGAAAGCTGATGACACAGGCGCTCCTCGACAACATCGAGATCCTGACCAGCAGGCAGCAGGAGGTCGTCAACCTCTACTACAGGAACGTCCTCTCCCAGAAGGCCATCGCGGACCGGCTCGGCATCAGCCAGCAGGCTGTAGCCGACTCCCTGCAGCGGGCGCGAACCGCCGTTTCCAACAAGCTGCGCAGCTTTATCCGGCTGACATGAAACCGGAGCCGGGAGCTCTCGCGGCAGGGGAGGCTGGGAGCCCCCCCCGGGTGGAGCTCGGCACCTATTCCCTCGCCTTGTAATCGACGAGGTCCAGCTCGGCGAGCCAGGAGTTCTCCGCTTCGGCGGTTCGAGACCGCGAAGCCCTTCGCACCTCGAAACTCTCGATGCGAACGGAGTTCTTGGCTTCCTGCACCGCCGCCGCGAAGCGAATGATCTTGTCGAGGGGGGCGCTCTCCAGCTGGATATTCTGACCCTCCTCGATGAGATTTTTTCCGATATCCCGCGGACGCTTGGGGGTCTGCTTGCTCAGCTCGAGGCCGTAGAGGCTAACCTTCTCGACGACGATCTGGCCGAGATCCTGCTGCTGATCGTTTTCGTCCTGCAGCATGGCCTGGTGACGCAGCTGCTTCATCTCCTCAGAATCGAGCTCCTTGACGAGCGCCTTGTACAAGGAGACCTGCTGTCCGACCTGGTCCTGGACCTTGGGTATAAAGTAATACTGCAGGAACAGGTAGACCAGCAGGAAGCCCGCCCCGGTCATCGCCAGGGTCAGGATGACAATCTCCTGGGGTTCACTGCGGGATTCTTCACTCGTACCGATCATTTGCTGGATCTCCCTTATTTGTATTCCTTCAGCTTGTCCTGCTTGACCATGAGCTCGAGCGGGATGTTCGCCTTGCCCTCCGACCTGCTGCCGGAGAGGGATGCCGTACAGGTAAAGATGCTGGCGGGTGATTTCCTGAACTCGTTGGGCAGCTTGACCTGGGCGTTGCTCGAGGTATTCGTCTCGATCTCGATCTTCGAGGCCTGGACGCTATCGAGCGTAGAGCCACCCCTGCTGGAGCCGCTCCTCACCGCGCGACTCTTGATGCGAAACTTGAAGTCCATGCTCTTGACGATGAAGTAGACCTCGGAGTCCTTCATGACCTCGGAGAAACTCCTCATGGCATCGGCGAAATTCACGAAACGGGGAACATCCCCGGCTCCACGACCTTCCCAGATCTTCTTTTTCTTTCTCATCATGACCAGGGGGTTGCCGCTCCTGAGCTTCTCATCGAAAAAGCTCTCGTAGATCTCCTTGTTCCTCTTCGCAAAGGCCTTCATGCGCTTGCTCTCCTCCTGCCATTCCTGGAACGACCAGAAGGTGGCCTGCAGAAAGAAGAGGAAGACCAGGAGCGAGGCCGCGATCAGCGGTATCTTCAACCTCTCAAATTTATGCTCGTAGCGGTAGGCGCCCTTCCTGTAATCGACCCCGATGCTGTCCTCCCGAAGAAGCTTCATGCCTAGGCCGACAGCCACAGCGCCATGGCGACCCAGGAGCTCCGGGTCGGAGACCTTCGACTCCATATCGAAGCTATTGTCGAAGGCGAGCTGCACCGTCTCGGTTTCAAATTCATCGGCAAAGAACCCGAGAGCCTCTTCACGGTCGCTCATACCGCCGGTAACGCAGATAAGCTCCACGGAAGAGCCGAGCGAAACTCCGGCGAGACTTCTCTGAATCTCGAGGGAGATCCGCGAGAGATAGTCATCGTAGCTGAACTCCTCCTGCACCTGACCGGGGAACATTCCCTGGTAGTCTTCTCCCTCCGCCTCAGCGCCAGCGTCATCCGCCTCCGGGGGAAGCTCGTCAATGCCGACGTCCTCCATCGAACCGCTGGGACTCGTCTCCTCGTCCTCGAATATATCGAGGGAGGTCTCGATCTCCTTCAGGCGATCGTCGACCGGCGCCCCTGTCGCCGCGGCCGCAGAATCTTCGCCCGTGTCGCCTTCAGCTTCCGCGGCCTCTCTCGAGGCCAGGAGCATCCGCGCGGCGGCCGACACACCGGTCTCCAGCCGGCAGGAACGCATCTTCCGTAACTCCCCACCCTCGACCAATACGATCTTAGTCGAGGTCGTGCCCATATCCACCACGAGGGCCGTCTTGTCCGGATCGTAGACCGATGAAACCTTGTAGGCGTTGAAGAGCGCGCAGGTGTCAAGATCCACGGAGACCGGATCGATCGAGACGTCCTTGAAGAAATCCAGGTGAGCCTCGATATTGTCGTTATTGAGCGCCGAGACGATGAGGCTGCTGCTGCCGTCATCTTCGCCTGTCTTGATGTGATCGAGGACGGTGTTCTCCAGGTCAAAGCCGGTGAAGTAATTCTCGGCCTCGAAGAAGACCGTCTTGCGGATCTGCTCGTCCCTGGTGAAGGGGACCGAGATCTCCCGCATGATGCAGTCCTTCGCATCTACCGATGTCACGACATCGATATCCTTCAGGTTGCGCTCCTTGAGAACCCCGGCAAGCACCTCGGCGGCGCTCATCGTCGGAACGTATTCATCACCATCGGAGTCACTACCGGCATGAACCGGGGGAATCTCCGCGATGAAGAAGTCGACCATGCGAAACTTCTTCTGATTACCGGAAAAAACAGCTCCGGTTATGGTCGTTGACCCGATATCGAGTCCCAGGATGAGAGACATAATTGTTCTTTATCGACTGTGAGCAGACGAAATCTGCACTTTCTTCGTTATTTCAGTTACCCGGCCGGGGAGGCCTCTACTTGCCGCCCCCGCGCTTTCCCTTGATCAACCGCTCGAGCGCGGCGCGTTGTTTAGGGTCGGCCTGCTGATACTTGGGATTGTTCTTCAGGCCCTGGATGGTCTTGCCCAGCTGGGCCTTCTGCTCCGCCTCCGAGAGGGTTTTCCGGGGCTTAGCGGTAGATGCCTTGAACTTGGTGGACTTGGTGGACCCGCTATTGCTATATACCGGCTTCTTGTAGGCCGAGGCGCTCGAATTGGAATTGGACGACGACGGTTTCAAGGCGGTGCTTCCTGAGCCCTTGAGCTTCAGACCTCCTTTTGAAGCAGGGCCATCACCAAGTTGCTTCGGCTCCAGGAAACCCGCGGTCTCCTTTCCATCCAGAAGGTTCTGGTAATCTTCCTGCCTCTTGTCCCTCGGATTGATACCCGGGGCATATCTCTTGAAGAATTTTTTCTCCTCTTCCTCTTCTTTACCTTCGCCCTCTTCTTCTTCCTTCTTGGGAGCCAGCCTTCTCTCCTCCCTGGTCTCCTCGAGGAAGTAGCTCTCACTTACCCTGGAAAGGGAATACTTCCGGTTGGGATTGTCCGTCCAGTAGACCAACTTCTCGGCATCGACATGATGGACCTTGAAATCGAGCCCCTTTTCCTCATCAACGAACCAGCGATCTTCGAGGGTCAGCGTGATGGAGTTCGCCGACCGGGCGGAGCTGAGCTTGCTGCTCGAACTCGAGCGCCGGATACTGCTGCTGGAACGACTGCTGGAGCTGCGACCCCTCGAATAACGCGAGGGTGAGGGAATGGAGGCCTTCTTCTTGTCATCCTTCTTTTCCAGGCGAATCCAGCTCTTGAGCGGAGTTTCGGAAAAAATGATCCCGTGCACGTAGAACCAATTGTCTTTTTGCAGAGGACCACCCTCGATCGGCTCTCCATTCTCCGGAATGGGCTCTTCTTCTTCTTCCTCGATGGGTTCCACGAGCTCCTCGCTCACGGAAACCGGATCAACCGGAGGCTGCGGCATAAGCCAGGTCGCGGAAGCCCGCAACCTCGACTCGGCGGACTCCGGCTGTACGAGGTCTTTGTCCGTGTACTTGAAATAGTTGCCCTTCTTGATATCGAGATCGGCGCTCTCAGGCCGGGAGTCGCCGGCCGCATCGCCTGAAAACATGGCGAGAATTCCTCCCTGGCCCATGCCCTCCACATAGCCGGTCACTATGAAGGCGGTGACCCCAATGTTCAGGGCCATGAGTAAAATACGCATCGTATTGACATTCAACTTCATGATTCAATCCTGCAGTTCTTTCCAAAAAATGACTTCCATGAGCTTTTCCTGGGCGTTTCTCTTGATGACCATTATGCCCGATTTTACCACCGGGCTCCCCTGGGTCTTCGCCCTAAGTTCAATCGTGAAATAGGTGCCGGCAAAACACATGACGTTTCTGTAATCGTTCAGCACGCGCTGCAGCAGGGGATCATCCTGGGCATCGACTCGATCGACCCCTACCTCGCTGGTCAGGAGGTCAGTCGCATCGCCCGCGCTGCCGTCAACCAGCTCGATCTGTTCGAGGTTAGTGAAATAATTGGTGTCGGTATCGGCCATCGGCGCGCTCGCGCCGCTGGAGGCAAGCCCCATCTCGTCAAGCCCGACCATCGAATTGAGATCAAGCCCCTCGCCAAGCTCATCTTCTTCCGGGGGAAGGGGTCGCTTGGGCTGGACGAGATCCTTGAGCGCATTGCCCCCCACCTCGGGCGCCTCGACACCTTCCTCCCCCTCGAACTGCTGAAATTCAAACCGGTAATCATTGATCTGCAGAGCCACGGTCTCCGCCTCCTCATCATTGCCCTCCTTCAGAGAGAGCAGGAGAGCGTAGAGAACGGGAACCGACGCCGTGTTGATATTGATCTTCCCGGAGGAAAAGGTCGTGAAAATCTCCCGTAAACCGATCGGCCTCTCCGGCTGCTCGATATACTCGTATCCCTCCTCGTCGAATACCTGCGCAGGCCCGGTCATCCCTCTCGTCAGGGAGTTCGCGTTCAGGCCGCCGATTCCGGGAAACTCCCGGCCGTGTTCCAAGATGGCTTCCGCCGGC
>JAKUSY010000151.1 GCA_022451445.1 Planctomycetota bacterium | reverse complement strand
GACGAATCTGGGTAACGCTTCCGCGCGCGCCCGAATCCACCATGACATAGATGGGGTTCAGGTACGGCTTGTTTTCGCCGGTCTCAGGGTCTTTGCGCTCATCGTATTTCAGGGCCTGGATCAGATCCTCACCGATCTGCTCGGTCGCACCGGTCCAGAGGTCAATAATCTGGTTGTAGCGTTCGCCCTCGGTGATCACACCCGCCTGGTATTTATTCTCCACGTCCACAACCAGTTTCTGCGTAGCGGCCAGGGTCTTCTGCTTGGTATCGGGCTCGCGCAGATCGTCCCTGGAGAAGGAGAGGCCGGCGATGGTCGCGCTCTTGAAACCCAGCTCCTTGAGATCGTCGAGCAGGGCCAGGGTCAACTTGCGGCCGAGCAACTGGTAGCAATCATGGATAACCTGGTTCAGGTTGCCCTTGTTCATGTTCTGGTCGTAGAAATCCATGCCCTCGGGCAGAACATCGTTGAAGTAGATTCGCCCGACAGTGGTCTCATAGATACCGCTCTCCTGATTCTCCACTCCCTGGCTGGTCCTGAAGACCACGTCATCTCCCAGCCGGACCTTGATGGCAGTATGGAACATCACCTTGCCGAGCTGGTGGGCACGGAAGACCTCCATGGTCGTGGAGAACGTCATCGGGTCTTCGGTCTTGCCACGCACACTGACGGTGAGGTAATGGCAGCCCAGCACGATATCCTGCGACGGCGCGATAATCGGCCTGCCGCTGGCGGGGGAAAACACGTTGTTCGTCGCCAGCATCAGGGTCGATGCTTCCACCTGGGACTCGAGTGAGAGAGGCAGGTGCACGGCCATCTGGTCACCATCGAAATCGGCGTTGAAGCCCTCGCAGACCAGCGGGTGAATCAGGATGGCATTGCCCTCGATCAGGACCGGCTCGAAAGCCTGGATACCCATGCGGTGCAGGGTAGGCGCCCGGTTCAGCAGAACGGGGTGCTCATCGATGACCTCCTCGAGGATATCCCATACCTCATCTTCCTTGCGCTCAAGCATCTTCTTGGCGCTCTTGATCGTATCGACATGGCCCAGCTCCTTCAGGCGCCGAATGATGAACGGCTGGAAGAGCTCCAGAGCGATCTTCTTGGGCAGCCCGCATTGGTGAAGCTTGAGCTCGGGGCCGACGGCGATGACGGAGCGCGCCGAATAATCGACCCGCTTGCCAAGCAGGTTCTCGCGGAAGCGCCCCTGCTTACCCTTGATCATGTCGGTGAGCGACTTCAAGGGCCTGTTGTTCGATCCCAGCACCGGTCGGCGGCAACGGTTGTTGTCGAAGAGGGCATCGACTGAATGCTGCAACATCCGCTTCTCGTTGCGAATAATCACATCGGGGGCGTTCAGATCGAGCAGCTTCTTGAGCCTGTTGTTGCGATTGATGAGACGTCTGTAGAGATCATTCAGATCGCTGGTGGCGAAGTTGCCGCTCTCCAGCAGCACCAGGGGGCGTAGATCAGGCGGGATGACCGGCACCACGTCCATCACCATCCACTCCGGCTTGTTGCCGGAATCCAGGATGGACTTGACGATCTTGAGCCGCTTGATGAAATCCTTGGTTTTCTGCTTGCTCTTGGTGGTTCTCAGCTCAGCCTTGAGCTCCTCGGTGAGCTTCTCCAGGTCGATGGCGAGGATGAGCTTGCGCATGGCATCCGAGCCGGTATCGGCCTCGAAGGAGTCCCCGTACTTCTCCCGGCAATACTTGTATTCCTCTTCGGTGAGGAGCTGGTTCTTCTTGAGCTGCGCGTCGCCGGGATCGATGACCACGTAATCCTGGTAGTAGATGATCCTCTCAAGGGACGCCGTCTTCATCGCCAGGAGATTCCCCAGGCGCGAAGGAGTAGCCTTGAAGAACCAGATGTGCACGCACGGAGCGGCGAGATGAATATGTCCCATCCTCTCACGGCGCACCCGCGAGTGGGTGATCTTGATACCGCAGCGGTCACAAATGATACCCCTGTGCTTGATCCCCTTGTACTTCCCGCAGAAGCACTCCCAGTCGCGCTCCGGGCCGAAAATCCGTTCACAGAACAGACCATCCTTCTCGGGACGATAGGTCCGGTAGTTGATCGTCTCGGGCTTCTTCACCTCGCCGTAAGACCATGACAGGATGTCATTGGGAGAGGCGAGCCGGATGGATACCGAGCCGTAGTCATTAACCTTCTCGTAGATAGAATCCACTTTCGAAGATCTCCTGTTTTAGTTCGTTAAAGGCTTTCTGTTCTCAGTAGACAAAACACGCCGCAGCTGGCACCTGCCTCAATTATCGTTCGGAACAGCCGAGGGCGATGGAGCTCCATCGCGGTGCTTATGCAGCTCGAGGCAGAGGCCGAGCCCCTTGATCTCATGGGTCAATACGTTGAACGATACGGGCGTTCCCGGCTCGAGGGTGTTCTCACCCTTGACCATGGACTCGTAGATCTTCGCCCTGCCATCCACATCGTCTGATTTCACCGTCAGAAGCTCCTGGAGAATGTTGGCCGCTCCATACGCCTCGAGCGCCCAGACCTCCATCTCTCCGAAACGCTGGCCGCCGAACCTCGCCTTTCCGCCCAGCGGCTGCTGGGTGATAAGTGAGTAAGGACCGGTGGCCCGCGCGTGGATCTTATCGTCCACGAGATGATGCAGCTTCAGCATATAGAGATAGCCCACGGTCACCTGCTGCTCGAAGGGCTCACCGGTGCGGCCATCGTAGAGCGTGAGCTTGCCCGTTTCGGGATAGCCCGCCTCGACGAGGCTCTCCTTGATCTGCTTCTCCGTACAGCCATCAAAGACCGGGGTCTTCGCCCTGAAGCCCAGCTTCTTGGCCGCGAGGCCGAGGTGGGTCTCGAGGATCTGGCCCAGGTTCATACGCGAGGGCACGCCCAGCGGATTCAGCAGCATGCTGACAGTGGTTCCATCCGCGAGGTAGGGCATATCCTCCTCGGGGAGGATCTTGGCGATGACACCCTTATTCCCATGCCTTCCCGCGACCTTGTCGCCGACGGACATATTACGCTTCGTCGCCACGAAGACCTTGACCATCTCGAGGACTCCGGGCGAGAGCTCATCGCCACGGGTGAACTTGTTCACCAGGCGACTCTTGCGATCCTCGATCACCTCCATGCGGGAGAAGTGCCCCCGGAGACACTCCTTGAGAGCCTCGACCTTCGCGGGAGAGCGACCCTTGAGGAAATTCTCGAGCCGCAGGATCATCTTAATGGAGGCGACGCTGTCGAGATCTACCAGGCCCTCGGTGGTCAGCACCCTCCTGTCTTCACCTACCGGCATCTTCCCGATGATCTCTTTCAGCGCATCGAGACAACTCGACACCTCCTCGGTAAGAAGCCGCCTGGCATCTTCCTCGGCAGCCTTGGCACTCTCGCGGTCCTGCTTGCGATCCTCATCGCTGGTAAGAGATTTGCGCTGGAAGCGCTTGGCTCCGATGACCACGCCCTCCACACCGGAGGTTACCTCGAGCGAGTCGTTTTTCACGTCCTCTCCGGCGCGACCGAAGATGGCGTGAAGAAGCTTCTCCTCGGGAGACAGCTCGCTCTTGGATTTGGGAACGACCTTGCCGACCAGGATGTCTCCCTGCTTGACATGCGTTCCAATCCGCACGATACCGTTTTCGTCGAGATTCCTGAGGGCCCGCTCCGATACGTTGGGGATCTCGCGGGTAAATTCCTCGCGTCCGAGCTTGGTCTCGCGAATTTCGATCTCCATCGTATCGAGGTGGATCGATGTGTAAACGTCATCCGTGACCAGCTTCTCGCTGATAAGGACGGCGTCCTCGAAGTTGTAGCCATCCCAGGTCATGAAGGCGACCAATAGGTTCGCCCCAAGAGCGAGCTCGCCCTCTATGGTCGCCGCGCCGTCGGCGATTACATCGCCGGCCTTGACCTTGTCACCCACATTGACGATGGGCCTCTGGTTCAGGCAGGTTCTCTCATTGAGTCCCTGGAACTTCCTGAGCTGGAGTGGATCGGAGTTGCCTATGGTAATCTGCTTGGCGTCGACCTGCTTGACTGTTCCGGTCTCCGGCGCCCGTACGACCATCCCCGAGAACCTGGCCACCTCGCTCTCCATGCCGGTACCCACCAGGGGGGCCTGGACCTTCAGGAGAGGAACGGCCTGGCGCATCATGTTAGATCCCATGAGCGCGCGGTTGGCGTCGTCATTCTCGAGGAAGGGAATCAGCGACGCGGAGACCCCCACCATCTGGCGGGGAGATACATCGATGAACTCGACGTCGTTGACCTTGATGAGCTTGAACTCGCCGTTGCGGCGGGCGAGCACCATGTCCCCCACCAGCTTGCCGTTCTTGTCGACCTTAGCATCGGCGGGGGCCAGCCAGCGGTCTTCCTCCTGGTCCGCACGGAGATAGACGATACTCTTCGCGCCCGCCACCTTCCCCTTGCTGACCTTCAGGTAGGGCGTGGTCAGAAAACCGTATTCATCCATCTTGGAGTAAACACTCAGCGAGGAAATCAGCCCGATATTCGTACCCTCGGGCGTCTCGATCGGACAGATTCTCCCGTAGTGGGATATATGAACGTCCCGCACCTCGAAGCCGGCGCGCTTACGGTTGAGGCCGCCGGGCCCCAGGGCGCTGAGGCGTCTCTCGTGGGTGAGCTGGGAGAGAGGATTGGTCTGATCGACGACCTGTGAAAGCTCACCACGGCCGAAGAAGAAGTCGATGGCGCTGGAGATCGTCTTGGAATTGATCAGACTCCGAGGCGTCAAGGCGTCCGTCTCCATGAGGCTCATGCGCTCCTGGACGGTACGCTTGAGCTTGAGAAAGCCCTTGCGAAACTCTTCTCCGGCGAGCTCCCCGATGGTCCGCACGCGGCGATTGCCAAGATGGTCGATATCATCGACCAGGCCGTCCCCGGCGCGGAGGCTCAGGATGTACTGGATCGAATTGATGAGATCTTCCTGCTTGAGGGTCATCTCCGTCTCGGGGATCTTCTGGCCGAACTTCCTGTTGCTCCGGAATCTTCCGACACGCCCGAGTCGATACTTCTGGGAATTGAAGAACTTGTCGTGGAAGAGCTCCTTCGCCTTGGTCAGCTGGGCAGGATTTCCCGGCCGCAGCCGCTGGTAGATCCTGATAAGAGCGTCCTCATGATTCTTGGCGAGGTCGTCGCGAAGGCTGTTGAGAATCAGGTCATCAGGCACATCGGCGATGATGCTGATGATGCGGGGCTTGCTGTCGGCTTCTTTCTTCTTCTTCTTCTTCTTCTTGTCATCGCTAAGCGACTCGCTAAGCGACTCGCGAAGCGACTCAGCGATCGTCTCGGTGATCTCCTCGCAGGCGTTGACAACGACCGTACCGGTGGATTCCTCGACGATATCCTCGGCGCAAACCGTTCCGATGATCTTCTCCACCCATTTCTCACCGACGAGCTTGATATTCTTGACCTTGTAGAACAGCTCGAGAATCTGGCGGTCAGTCGAGTACTCTTCAGCCATGGCGCGAAGCAGGCAGGTAGAGGAGAACTTCCCGCTCTGGTCAATCCTGACGGTCAGCGCATCTTTCTTGCTGACATTCAGCTCTATCCAGCTGCCGCGCTCGGGAATGATACGGCAGGAGTGAAGCCTTTTTTCACCGGCGTGAATTTCTTCGGAGAAATCGACGCCGGGGGAGCGATGCAGCTGGCTGACTATAACGCGCTCGGCGCCATTGATGATAAACTCTCCCCCACCGATCATCTTGGGGATCTCGCCAAGGTAGACCTCCTCCTCGATGGGCTCTTCCTTCTCGAGGCGAAGCCGAATCTTGAATGGAAGTCCGTACGTCAGGCGAAGATTGCGGCACTCCGATTCCTCGTAGCGGGGGCTGCCGAGCTCGTACCCGACATAATCCAGTTCCATGCTCCCGTCGTAGCTCGGGATAGGGAAGATCTCCCGCAGGATCGCTTCGAGTCCAAAGAGGACACGGTCTGAGTAGTGCTTTCCGGCCTGGAGGAAATCGCGGTAAGCCTTGACTTGCAGCTCCATGAGGTCGGGAACTGGAATAGCATCTCCGGTCCTGCCGAAGACCTTTTCAGGTAATACGGTCATCCCAATTAAACTCCAAGGAAGAGGTCTGAATCACATCGGTATGAAAGACCGCACCGCCACCCGGCAATTCACCGGAGTCCATCGCGGCCGGAAGTCGCCCTGAAGGCATCTTTCACGCCAGCTGTTTGAATAATCCGCTCTCTCCACCGATATCAGTCGGAGAGCACATCGCGCGCAGAATCGTCTCGGAGACGTAGAGCGTAAACGTCCCCAGGAACCTACGACTTGCCGCTTCTAGCTCCCAGCCGGGAAGGATGCGAGGAAAACAGAACCTTTAACGCCGTATCCCCGCTCAATTATCTTACTGTAACTCGACCTCCGCGCCAGCGGCTTCGAGTCGTTCTTTCAACTGCTCAGCTTCGTCCTTCGCCACGCCTTCCTTCACAGGCTGGGGCGCGTCTTCCACAAGCGTCTTCGCCTCTTTGAGCCCCAGGCTGGTGATCCCGCGGACCTCCTTGATGACCTGGATCTTCTTGGCTCCAGCGCTCTTGAGGACAACGTCGAAGGTCGTCTTCTCTTCAACGACGGAATCGCCACCGGCAGGGCCGGCAACAACAGCGGCAGCCGCCGCAGGTTCTATACCCTTATCCTTGAGGGCGTCCTGGAGCTCGAGCACCTCCATGACAGTCAACCCGGTAAACAGATCGACAATCTGGGTTATCTTTTCTCCGTAGGACTTTTCCTCCGCCGTAGCGGTCGCGGTCGCGGTCTCTGCCTCGGCTTCTTCGGGGGCCTCTGGGGCCTCCGGGGCTTCGGCTTCTTCGGTTTTGGCTTCTTCGTCTGCCATCTTGCTTTTCCTCCTGAATCAAGCTCCCGAATCAGGAGCCGTAATTAAATCTCTAAGAATCTGAAAGTTCTTCGTGACGCGCCTTGGAGCAACCGGCCAGGTGAGAAACCAGGTTCTTGATCGCCGAAGGCAAAAACTGGACTGGAGAAAGAAACATCCCGGCCGTCTGCGAAAGCAGCGTCTCCTTGTCGGGAATCTTAGCCAGCTCAGCGACATCCTCCTTTGAGAGAACCTTGCCCTCAAAGAGACCGCCCCTGATTTCTACTGAATCTTTATTTTCCTTGAGCCAGTTGGCAATGCTCTTGCTTGCCCTGAGAGTCCCCTCCTCGCTTGTCAGCCAGGCTGTAGGCCCACGAAGCAAATCTGAGAATTCTCCAGGGAGGTCATCTCGCTCGGCA
>JAKUSY010000150.1 GCA_022451445.1 Planctomycetota bacterium | reverse complement strand
CCCCTGCTCTTCTCATCACTGCCGGTGATCCACCCGGTCTTATTGCCCGGCCCGTGCAGAACCCTGGAGTCATCGGTGAGCAATACGAAGCAGCCTCCTCCTCCCTCGAGCGAGCCGAGGCGCGCTCCATCGCCTCGCCCGAACAACAGGGGCGCCACCCTCCCCTGCGGAGCGATCAGCCGGCTGGGCGAAGCGAGCAGGGCTCCCTCCAGGGTCAGGCCTGCGTATTTCTTCAGGAAACCTCCCTTTGAAGACGGCTTGCCGGTGATCGCGTTGACGGCGCAGATATAGGAATCCTTCCACGGCAGCAGGGAGTTTCCGAAATAGGCGATCCCCTTGTCCACCAGGACGCCGGTTCGGCAGGGCCAGAAAGGAATGAAATTCCCGTTGTTGAGGATCAGGCGGCTGGGAGTTTCCGGTCTCCGCTTCCAGGCCAGCGAGCCATCACGCTCCCGGATGCAGTAGGCGTAGCCATCATCGGAGCCGAAGTAGAGCTTCTTCGAATACCAGCTCGGCGCGATCCGAACCGGAGCATCGGTAAAAAAGACCCACCGTTCCCGCCCCGTCTTCGCATCGAGACGATGCACTCCATGGTCAGCCGAGGAGCCGTAATAGACGGACCCATCGACGACGATGACGTGGAAGACCGGGTCGTAATTGCGCATCGACCTCAGACCGCGAATTCCGGCGTAGGCATCCCACTTGGCGGGTCCCGCCCAGGCCGGGCGCGGCGCCAGCGCGGCCTTGTGAACCCAGCTCAGCTCGAGCTTCTGCGCATCGATCTTTTCCGCCGTCGCCCCGCTGCGGCGGGTGTCGTGACGGTAGGTAGGCCAATCCTCGCCGCGAAGCGAGCCCAACGTACCCAGGAGCAGGAAAAAGAAAACCGGGATCGCCGTTGATTTCATGCCGGAGCCCCTTGTGTTACGGAAAATCTAATATTTTTCGAGAGGTGCGACTGCAAACAGTGTCCGTCGACAACAGACGTTTTGCAACAGCCAAGCCCCCGCCTCTTGCCCTCGCGACCCGCCCGGCTTAAAAAGGAGCGCTCAGCCACCCCCGGAAATCAAGAGATGAAAATAACCGGTATCGATTGCCACGTCCTGTTGGTGCCCGAGGTTCGAAAAGACGCCACATCATCCGCCCAGGATGACATCGTCGTCTTTGTCCATACCGACGAGGGAATCACCGGCGTCGGCGAGAGCGATGTCAATCCCTGGATTGCCCGCGCCTGCATCGAGGCTCCCAGCACCCACACCATGGGGATGGGCCTGAAGGAGATGCTTCTTGGCGAGAACCCGCTCGAGCAGGAGCGGCTCTGGGAGAAGCTCTACACCGGCAGCTGCATGAACGGACGCCGCGGCGCTCTCATCTGCGCCATGGGAGCGATCGACATGGCCCTGTGGGACATCAAGGGCAAGGCCGCCGGAAAGCCCTGCTGGGAGCTCACCGGCAAGGAAGCCCGCGACAGCATCCATCCCTACGCATCGCTTCAGCCCAACGGGGAGAGCTACGAGGAGTACAAGGAGTCGCTGGTCTCCTGGGTGCTGCATGCAAAGGAAACGGGTTTCACCGCCGCCAAGCTGGAGGTCACCCTCGGCGGCCCGTACAACCACAGTGGCATGGACGAACCGGATGAAAAGGTCACCGAGGTCGTCGCCGCCTGCCGTGAGGCCGTTGGTGAAGACTTCGTTCTCATGGTCGATGTACAGTACGCATGGAACGATGTCGAGCGGGCCCTCAATACCCTCAGGGACTGGGGCGACCTAGACATCTACTTCATCGAGACCCCCCTGCAGATCGATGACCTCGCGGGCTACGCCAGGCTTCATGACGAATCACCGGTCGCCATAGCGGCCGGAGAATGGCAGAACACCCGGTTTGAGTTCCTCGACCTGATGGACATCGGCAAGGTAGACATCGCCCAACCCGATGTCGGCCGCGTCGGCGGCCTGACCGAGGCGCTGCGGGTCTGCGACCTGGCGGCCGAGCGGGGCCGCAGGATCATCCCCCACTGCTGGAAGACGGGGATCAGCATCGCCGCCAGCGCCCACCTCGCCGCCGTGACCCCTCACTGCCCGTATTTCGAATTCCTGCCGGCCGAGCTCACCGACTCGCTACTCAGGAAGGAGCTCGTAAAAGACGAGATCCGGCTCATCGACGGCAAGCTCTCGATCCCCCGCAAGCCCGGGCTCGGCATCGAGGTGGACATGGACGCGCTGCGGAGCTTCGAGCAGGACTGAAGCCTCAGAAGTTGTTCTCGACCATGGGCCGGAAGGTCAGCTCGTGCACGACGAGGTCTTCGGGGAGAGTCAGGGCGGTAAGAACGGCATCGGCGACACTTGAAGGCTTCATGTAGTCCGGCCTCGAATTCGGCCTGAAGTCGGTATCCGTTCCGCCCGGATAGACTGCGGTTACCCGGATCCCATCCTCGATCACCTCCTTGCGGAAGACATTCGTAAGCGCCCGGAGGCCCTCCTTGGCTGCCGTATAGGCTCCCATCGTCTCCATGTCGCTATGACATACCGTTGAGAGGATATTGATCACGTGCCCCCCGCCCTTCTCCTTCATGTCCCGGGCGCACTCGCGCATGAGCAGGAAGGGAGCCCTCAGGTTCACCGCCAGGATGGAATCGAATTCCTCGGTGGCGACCTCGACAAGCGGTGCCTTGCGCGGATTGAAACCCGCGTTGTTGATGAGGACATCGATGCCGCCAAGCTCCGCCCGCACCTTCGCGAGAAAATCGAGCGCCGGCGCCTCGAAACAGAGATCGAAGGCTGCCGTCACCACCGGTCTTCCAAGCTCGCCCTCGAGCTCAGAGAGCGCGGCCTTATCTCGGCCGCAGATGCCCAGCCGGGCCCCTTCAGCCGCGAGACATCCGGCCAGAGACCGTCCGATCCCGCGGCTTGCCCCGGTAAGCACCACAGTCCTGCCTTCAAGCGCTCCCATCCCTCACCTCCAATGCTGTAAAATCGGCCCTGTACCCCCGCCGCCGGGGACAGCAAGATATCGCACAAGGCGACTGACAGGCAATCACCCTCCGGGAGTAATGAGAGCGTCGAAAACATGAGCGGGGGAAAACGGGTTGTCTTCATCTGCAGCGGAAACATCTGCCGCTCCCCGATAGCGGAGGCGATGCTCAGCGCCAGGATAGAAAAACAGGGCCTCGACCTGGAGGCCTCCTCGGCCGGCACGCTGGGCATCGAGGATCACGCCGCCGATCCCGATGCGATCAAGGCCGTCGGAGAAGAAGGCATCGACCTGCGAAACCACCGCTCCCGCGGAGTCTCCCGGGACATCATCGAGGATGCCTTCGCCGTCATCGTCATGGGGCCGGAGCATGAAGAGGGCCTCGGGGCCCGCTACCCGGACACACGGGATTCCATCGTGCGTCTCTGGGAGTATTGCCCCGCGGGCAGGGAGGCCGGCGAGATCGAGGATCCCCTTGGCAGAGGTCTCGATGAGTTCCGCAGGATCCGGGATGTGATCCGTGACGCGCTCGATCACTGGCTCCCGAGCATTGGAAGCTCCTGAACAAAGAGGTGGAACGCTTCAACCCTGAATGCCCAGCGGGTATCCTTTTGAACCATGAAGCGCCTGGAAAAAGCCGTGAAGATCCACGCCATCCTCGATGAGCTCTACAAGAACCCCCCGATCCCTCTCGTCCACAAGGGCCCCTATACCCTGCTGGTGTCCGTACTCCTTTCCGCCCAGACCACCGACAAGCGCGTCAACATGGTCACGCCCGAGCTCTTTCGCCGGGCACCGACACCGCGAAAGATGGTGAAGCTGGAGGTCGATGAGATCCTCGAGATCATCCGCACCTGTGGACTCGCCCCCGGCAAGGCCCGCAATATCCACGCCCTGTCACGGATCCTGCTGGAAGAGCACGGCGGCAAGGTTCCCGCCGACATGGAAAAACTCGAGGCCCTGCCCGGGGTCGGACACAAGACCGCCAGCGTCGTGATGATCCAGGCCTTCGACCGGCCGGCCTTCCCGGTCGACACCCACATCCACCGCCTGGCGGCGCGCTGGGGACTCTCCAACGGGAAAAACGTCTAGAAAACAGAGCGTGATCTGAAGGCCGTATTTCCCGAGAGCAGCTGGGCAAAGCTCCACCTGCAGATCATCTACTTCGGCCGCGAGCACTGTCCCGCGCTGGGACACGACCTCGCCCAATGCCCCATCTGCTCCTGGGCGGCCACCGGGAAGAGGATCGCCGAGGAAGCGAAGAAAAACGCCCCTCGCTCCAGGACACGCGGGTAGAGTCCGGGACTTGCCCCTGGCAGACGCCTCAGCCGCCCAGGACGAACCGGGTCATGCTCAGGGCGATGTAATTATTGAGCCCGTGGGCGACCATGGACGGCAGGAGGCTGGCGCGCCATTCCCGCACCAGGCAGAAACCGCCGGCCAGCCCCATCAGGATGGGAACAGCCGCCAGTCCCTGGGGATGGATCACGGCGAAAAGAAAACTCGAGACCAGCGCACTGATCAGCACGCTGGAAAAGAGTCCGCACTGAATACTCGCCTCCCTGAGATAGCGGTAGAGCAGGCCCCTGAACATGATCTCCTCGATGATGGGAGCCGCGACGCAGGCCAGCAGCACCACGACCGTGAAGTCTCCGCCATCGGCCAGGAGCCACTCCATGATGGGATGGGATGGGTAGGATACCGGTTCAAACTCGGCGCCGGCCGCGGGCACGGCGGAACCCGAAAAAAACATGATCACGAGAAAAAACAGCACTCCCAGCAGCATCATCGGCAGGGCCATCAGGTAGCCGAGCAATCCGAAGATAAGCTCCTCTACCGCACTTTTTCCCGTCGTCAAGCCGATGTCGGCTCGAAACCTCGCCCAGGAGACCCCCCTCAGCAGCGGCCAGGTAAGTGCGGCCAGGCTGAAGAAAAACACGAAGAGAGCCGGATAGAGCGATTCCTTCGCCAGCTCCAGCCGCCCGAGAACCAGGTTGAGGAGTATGAACAACCCCATCCAGACAGCGAAGGTCTCCAGGTAGATGCCGCCGAAACCCGCCTGGCCGCCGATACCGAACTTCAGCCTCTTCAGAGCGACCGCTCGGAGAAAAAACGCCAATGCCAGGAACCCCAACAGCAGGGCCGTGCCGCCTCAGAGAAACATCACCGCGGCGGAGTTGAGCGTTTCCCTCGCGGCCTCGTGGGGATCGCCAGGAGGCGGCGGCCCGCCGGAGGCGAAGGTCGCCCGGGCCAGCTCGCCATACCAGCCAAGCTCCCCGGTGAGAGCGAGTCGGTCCTTCTCGTCCAGCTCGAGCTTGACGGCAGGTTCCTCGTTTTCGATTGCCGAGCTCCAGAGGCCCTCCAGCAGGGCGGAAACAGCGGCCTGTTTTTCAGTCAGCTCAACGCCCGCCTCCCTGAGCCTGCCGCGCAGCTCCTCGAGCTCTTCGAGGGCGCGCTTCGGACCTTCCAGCTCTCCAAGCAGCACCAGGTAGCGCAGGCGCTGCGAGGGATCTCCGGAATCCAGAAACTCGAGCCCGGTCTCGATCTCCACTCCTTCGCGGCGGGCCAGCTCCGCCGCGGCGACCCAATAGCGTCCCTGGAAATCGAGCATGGCATCCCGCGTCAGGTTCCCTGCGCGGGCATCATCGGCCGGGAGCTCGGTATTGTTCTGGGCGTAGACCGTAAGGATTGTACAGGCCACGATGGCGGCCCAGGCCAGCGCCGGATAGCTCCTCTCCGGCGCTGCAGCGCCTCGATAGCCCGGGACGTCCAGTCCGGACCCGGGCTCCGGATCGTTTTCCCCGCTGTGATCGGGATCCTCTAGGTCTTCCATCTCTTACTCCCTGCGCCCGACGAAAACTATAGCCGGGCCCAGCATAACACATCGGGAGGAATGAACGTTTCACGCCTTTTCGAGACGCTTGCAGCGGCCCGATGCATGGGAGATGATGCCGCTGGAAGGAGCGGCGGACCATGACGACGATCTTTACGACGGCGGACAGCTTCCTCGAAGCCGTAAAACCGGCGGACAGGGAGGGGACCGCGGCCGCCACCGTCATGAAGGCGGCCCTGCTCATCTCTCCGGAAAAATTCCGCATCAGTGAAGAATCCGCCGCTGACAATCCCTATATGAAACCAGGCTGTCCACTCGACCTCGCGAGGGCCTGTGGACAACACTCGGCTCTCGCGGCGAAGCTCGAGGAGCTCGGTGTGCCCGTTCACATCTTCGGTGGGATCGAGGGCCACGATGATGGGGTCTTCCCCAACAACGTCTTCGCCACCGCGGCGGGCCGGCTGGTCATCGGCTCGATGCGCCACCCCGTACGACAGCGGGAAGCCCGGCGGAAAGACATCCGGGCCTTCTTCAGCGACTCGCTGGACTATGAGCTCCTCGATCTCTCGGGAGAAGACTGCATCGCCGAGCTGACCGGCCCGCTGGTCATCGACCGGGCGAGAAATATCGGCTTCTGCGGCATGAGCTCACGTGTCGATGAGGCCGGCTGCGAGCTCATGGCCGATGCCCTCGGGCTGGAGGCGGTGCTGCGCTTCCAGCTCGCGCCGGGCGAGTACCATGCGAACCTCGTTCTTGCCGTCCTGGCGGGAGAGGCCTGTCTCGTACATCCGGAATCCACCCCTGATCCCTTCCTGCTCAAATCTCTCCGGTCGATCTATGAAAACAGGCTGCTGGTCCTCGACCAGGCGGAAAAAAATTCCTTCGCCGGTAATTGCATCACAGCCACCAGGCGGGACCTTCTCTTCAGCCGGACAGCCGCGACGACCCTGAGGCGGGAGACGAGGTTGAAGCTCGATGAATGGGGCTTCAGGCTCCATTTCCTGGAGGTTGAGGAATTTGAGAAGGCCGGGGGCAGCGTACGCTGCCTGGTGGCGGAGATCTATTAACGCCGCGCACGCGAGTCCTGAACCCTCTTGGAGAAGAGGTCTCGACGAATTAAAATAACGCCTCATCATCATGGCCAGACCCCCTCCTTTTCCCATCTGCCTGCTCTGCGGTTTCCTCATCGCGGCCCTCGCCACAGCAACGGAAACCGCCAGGGGCCAGGACTCCGCCAGGCCGCCCCGTGAGACGGCCGCGGAAGATGGCGACGGGGAACCGGACGGCGCGGCCGGAGAGGCCCCCGTCAACACCACCATCGTGATTGGACGGCGCAAGGAAGACGAGATCTTCGAGATCCCCTCCACCGTTGCATCGCTCTCGGGCAGCTTCCTCACCCGCCGGCGCGCCTCCCGGACCCTGCCGGAGGCCCTCGCCGAGATCCCC
>JAKUSY010000015.1 GCA_022451445.1 Planctomycetota bacterium | reverse complement strand
CCCGCCCGCGCCCACCGCTCCCTGCGGACCGGTCTCAAGAGCGACAAACCTTCCCCCAGCGCCCCCGCCTCCTCCAGCCGCCCTCCCTGCGGCTCCGGCGCCTTCACCGGGAGCTGCCGGACTGGAAGCCGGGGTCTCCTGGGCACCGCCCTCGGAATAGTCCTGGACGAGATCCTCGGTCAACTGCGCCATGACAAGCTGCGCGACCGAATAGAGAGCATCCTGGCCCTGGATGTCGCCGTGACGCACACGGGCAACCTGCTCTTCCATGGCGGTATAATAGGTCAGCTGGGTAACCACCATCGACAGCACGACGAATACGACCATCACCACCATGAGGGCGATGCCATCTCGGCGAGTGCTCGACCGCGCGTTATCATCCGGCCGGCGGCCTTCGTGTGTGGATTCAGGAATGGGAAAAACCATAGCTCTTCTTCTTCTTCGGTCCACAAGGCAGAGTGAGTGGAAAGTTCCTTCCGGTTAGTCCGAGAATGATAAAACCTTTGTTTTTCGGTACTTGTAAAGGCCCCATCTGTACCCTTTAACAGCAAATCGGATACCGCAAAGAGCCGGAACAGGGAAAGACTCCCCAGGCGGGTCTCCATGTTAACATAAACCCATACACCACTATGCTTTAGTTTTAATCTGATTCATTAAAAACCCGGGGGAGCGAAGCGCCTATAACCCCCCTCGCTCGCCCCTGAAGTGTATGTCGTGTTGCAAAAGAATGCAGATTCAGACAGATTAGCGGGTTTCAAGCCCCCCGGAAAACTTCTCAAAGACGCTCACAAGGATGACAGACCCGCTGCAAAATCCTCTACTCGAAGATCTCAGGGCCTGTGTACCCGGTATGAACCGGCGCTACCTGGCCGACTTCGAGATCTCCCGCATCTCCCATCGCTTTACCGATGTGCTGATCATCGGAAGCGGCATCGCCGGGCTCTCCTCTGCCCTGAGCGCCGCGGAAAACCAGGATCTCGAGGTCCTCGTTCTGGCCAAGGGCGACCTGGAAGAATCCGCGACCCGCTGGGCGCAGGGAGGAATCGCGGCCGTGGTCCTGCCCGAAAGAACGGGTGATTCACTCGAGGCCCATATACACGACACCATCGAGGTTGCCGCGGGGCTCACAGATGAAGAAAACCTTCGCATCATGGTCTCCGAAGGCGTGGACCGGGTGAAGGGGCTTATCGAGCTCGGCACCGGCTTCGACAGGCACACCGACGGCGGCCTGCAGCTCACCCGGGAGGGCGCCCACTCCTTCGCGAGAATACTCCACCGTGGCGACACCACGGGGCAGGAGATCGCGCGCTCACTGGTGGAAGCTGTCCTGGATCGCAAAAACATCCTCTGCCGGCCGGGCACCTTCGCGATCGACCTTCTTGACCGCGAGGGCGCCTGTATCGGGGCCCTGGTCGCGAACGAAACAGGAGAGCTCGAGGCTGTCTGGGCGCGCCAGACGATTCTCGCCACGGGTGGCGCAGGCAGGCTCTACAGGGAGACGACAAACCCTTCCGTCGCCACCGGTGACGGACTGGCCATGGCCTTCAGGGCCGGGGCAAAGATCCTGGATCTCGAGTTCATACAATTTCATCCCACGACCCTCTACCTCGCCGGGGCCGACAGGTTTCTCATCACGGAAGCCATCCGCGGCGAGGGCGGAGTGCTGCGTACGAAATCCGGGGAGGCCTTCATGGAACGTTTCCATCCGCTGGCCGACCTCGCTCCACGCGACATCGTCTCCAGGAGCATTCTCGAGATCATGAAGGAGACGGGGGACAACAAGGTATGGCTCGATCTCGGCGCCATCGCCCCGGAACGCATCCGGGAGCGTTTCCCGAGAATACTCGAGCTCAGCAGGAGCTTCGGTATCGACATCCTCAGCCAGCCGCTCCCCGTGAGGCCCAGCGCGCACTACTCCATCGGCGGGATCTCCACGGACTCCCACGGCCGCACCAGCGTTCCCGGCCTCCTGGCCGCGGGAGAGGCGGCCTGTACGAGAGTCCACGGCGCCAACCGCCTCGGCTCCAACTCCCTGCTTGAAGGCCTCGTCTTCGGGCATCGCAGCGGCATCGTGGCCGCCCGGGCGGCGGCCGGCATCGCCCGCCCGGAGCCGAGCCAGGCCGTGGACCCCGGCGGCGGCAGCCCGGCAGCTGAGGCGGCCAAAAACCCCGGCGGCGACCTGGACCTTGCCGACCTCCTCTCCAGTCTCAAGAGCCTCCTGTGGTACAAGGTCGGAGTCGAACGCAATGGGGAGGACCTCTCCAACGCGCTCGAACAACTCTCGACCTGGACAGCCTATCCGCTGGCGGCGGATTTCCGTGATGTCGAGAGCTGGACCCTGCAGAATATGTTGCAGACCTCCTGGCTTCTCACCTATTGCGCGTTGCGCCGACGGGAATCCCGGGGGGTCCACTTCAGGGCGGACCACCCCGAACGAGATGACGTGAATTTCAGGCGCCATATGAGTATTTCCAGAGCGGATTTTTCTACCTGAATAATGCAGCACATCAGCGACTCCTGCACCCCTGAGAGCAAGACGGCCTTAGTCATCAAGGCTCTGCTCAGCCAAGACCAGCGCTCCGCCGACCCCCTGGCGGAGGTCATAGCACTTGCGGACACCGCTGGAGTCGAGGTGCTCGACAGCCTGGTACAGAAGCTCCGCCGCCCCAACCCGGCAACCTGGATCGGAGAAGGAAAGGTCGCGGAGGCCGGTGAGCTGGCAAATGAACTCGTTGTCGTCTTCATCATCGCCGACAACGACCTGAGCCCCGCCCAGGAGCACAACATCGAGAAGATCACGGAAAAAACGGTGATCGACCGCAGCCAGCTGATCATGGACATTTTTTCCCAGCGTGCCCAGACCCACCAGGCCAGGCTGCAGGTCGAGCTGGCGCAGCTGCGCTACAGCCTGCCCCGGCTCAAGCGGCTGTGGACTCATCTCTCACGCTACGAAGGCGGAATCGGCATGCGCGGTCCGGGTGAAAAACAGCTTGAGACCGACAAACGGTTGATCCGGCGCAGGATTCAGAAGATGGTCCGGGACCTCAAGCACATCGAGCGCCGCAACCAGGTGGCGATCGACAATCGCTCGGGAGAGTTCGTGGTCGCTCTCGCCGGGTACACCAACGCGGGAAAATCGACCCTTCTGAACGCGCTGACGAAATCCAGCGAGCTGGTGGAGGACAAGCTCTTCGCGACACTGGACACGAGGGTCCGGCGCTGGCCCCTGAGCGCCAACCGCCACGTTCTGCTCACCGACACGGTCGGCTTCATCAAGGACCTGCCCCACCATCTCGTCGCGAGCTTCGAGGCCACCCTCACCGAGACGCGCCATGCCGACATCATTCTTCATGTCGTCGACGCCAGCTCCCCGCAGGCTGAAGCACACATCCGTACGGTCAACCGGGTTCTTCACGATCTCGAATGCGGTGACAAAACGACCTGGATGGTTCTCAATAAATGGGACGCACTGACCCCGGACAGGATCCCGGAGGCCAACAACCTCGGCAACATCGCCCCGGATGTCGATCCGAGGGGGGCGACCCCCTCGCGCCTGAAGGTGATCGAGCCCTCGCTGACGTTCCAGATATCCGCCGCCACGGGTAACGGACTCGACACCCTCGCCCGGGCGGTCCTCGACCACCTCCAGGAGAGCGACGAAGAGTTCAGCTTCATCGTTCCCCATGCCAGGGGAGACGTCGTCGCCTACCTGCGGGAAAACGCCCATCTCGAAGAGCTCGACTACCGGGAGGATGGAGTCCACGTGAGCTGCTCCATCTCGCCGGCCCGCGGCGCGCGCCTGAAGCGTATTTTCCCCGAGGGTTTCGCGGGCGAAGAGAGCTGAGCTCGCCGACGCACCCGGGCTACTCGTCGGAGTCCCCGAGAGCCGCCTTCAGCTCCTCGGAGGCCTCCCCCGGAACGGTCACGACAATCCGCACGAGGTGATCGCCGGGAGCATCCCCGCCGGCTCCCTGTCCCTTGAGCCTCAATACCGAATCGGAGGAGGTGCCCGGCGGCACCGTCAGCTGGACCTCTTCGCGCAGGGTATTGACCGTAACCTGGCCTCCGAGTACAGCGGTTTTCAGAGGCACCTTGAGCGATGAGCGGATGTTTTTTCCTTCCCGGCTGAACTCGTGATGCCTGTCTACGGATATCTCCAGGAGGAGGTCTCCCGGCGGCCCACCATTCGCTCCCGCCTGTCCCTTGCCGGCGATCCGCAGGACCTGGCCTTCTGCGACATTCGCTGGAATTCGAACCTCGATGCGGCTCTCACTCCCGAGCCCGGGAAGAACCAGCTCGCGGCTTCCGCCGAGGGCGGCCTCGCGAAACGTCACCCGCAAAGAATGCCGCAGGTCAGCCCCGGGCATGGCCGGGGCCTCTCCTGAGCCGAACCTGCCCGTAGAGAAGCCTCCCGCTCCGCCTCCACCCCCGAAGAGATCTTCCAGGATGCTCGAGAAGCGGACGGAAATATCCTCGGTCCTCAAGTTCCCGAAACCCTCAAAGCCCATATTGCGAAGGCCATCGGAACCGTGGCGGTCATAGGTCGCTCTCTTCTCGGGATCCGAGAGCACCTCGAAGGCTTCAGCCGCCTCCTTGAAACGAGCCTCGGCCCGCTCATCCCCCTTGTTCTTGTCCGGATGATATTTCAGGGCCAGGGCCCGGTAGGCCGTCTTGATCTCCTCTCCGGAGGCTTCACGACCTAGGCCGAGCACCTCGTAATAGTCCTGGTTCTCGCTCATGAGCTCCCGCTCTCCGAAGATGATTCTGCGACCGCAATAGCTTAACTGCGGCTCCTCTGAGGCTCAAGAGATGCCCGGTCGCGTGCCTTCAGGTTTGATGTCGGACGAATCCGCTGTATCTTGTGCATTCGCGGAGAAGGCCTCCCCGAATTAGAAAACCCGACCCCAAGGAAACTCCAGATGGAAAAAGTAACCATAATCGGATCCGGTCCCGCCGGGTTCACCGCGGCGCTCTACGCCGCCAGGGCCAACCTCGAACCCCTCATACTCGAGGGCTTCCAGTCCGGTGGAATCCCCGGCGGACAGCTGATGACCACGACGGAGGTGGAAAACTACCCCGGGTTCCCCGAGGGGGGAATCAGCGGCCCGGACCTGATGCAGAAATTCCGCACCCAGGCGCTCGAGTTCGGTACCCGCAGCTTCCAGGAGGATGTCACCGAGGTCGACCTCGCGAGCAGTCCTTTCAAGGTCAGGACCACCGAGCGCGAGGTCGAAACCCATAGCGTGATCATCTCCACCGGCGCCACGGCCCGCCGGCTGCACGTTCCCGGAGAGGACACTCTCTGGAACAGGGGCATGAGCGCCTGCGCGGTATGCGATGGTGCGCTCCCCATCTTCAGGGACAAGGACCTCGTCGTCATAGGCGGAGGCGACTCGGCTGTCGAGGAGGCCACCTTCCTCACCAAGTTCGCCAGCAAGGTCTACATGATTCACCGCCGCGACGAGCTCCGCGCCAGCAAGATCATGCAGGAGCGCGCGCTGTCGAGCTCGAAGATCGAGGTCGTCTGGGACAGCATCCTTGTCGATGCCGAAGGCGAAGATCTCGTGACCGGCGCGAGGATCAGCAACGTGAAGACCGGCGAAGAAAGCACCATCCCCTGCGGAGGTATCTTCTACGCCATCGGACACGATCCGAACACGGCCTTTCTCGCGGGGCAGGTAGCAACCGCCGAGCAGGACTACGTCGTCGTCACACCAGGCCGCACGGACACCTCGGTGGAGGGAGTTTTCGCCTGCGGCGACGTGGTCGACAAGATCTACCGCCAGGCGGTCACGGCGGCGGGCACGGGCTGCGCCGCGGCGCTCGATGCCGAGCGCTGGCTTGCCGGGCGGGGCATCGAGTAGAAGGCGGAGGCGGCCTCAGCGCTCCAGGCGCCCTGAGACCTCCTCGACCTTCTTCCAGACCCGCAGCAGGTTGCCGCTATAGAAGCCCGCGAGCTCCTTCTCGCTCCAGCCCCTCTTGAGCAACCCCGCGGTCACGATGTCGATCGAGGTAATGTCCTTCAGCTCGCCCGGCCAGGCGCCGATGCCGTCGAAGTCGCTGCCGAGGCCGACGTACTCCTTGCCGACGAGCCTGGCTATATAATCGACATGCTCGAACCAGTCCTCCAGCGGCGGCGGCGGCGGCCTGGGAACGCTCTCGGACAGCTTCTCCTTTTCGGCCGCGGCCTTCTCCTCCTGGCCCGCGAGACGCTCGTCGATCTCCTTCTCCTTGAGCGCGATGAGCGCCTTGCGTTCGTTGTATTTCACCAGGTAGTCCGCCGAAACGTATTGGGCAGCGAAATTGAGCTGGATCACGCCGCCCCCCTTCGCGATCCCGAGGATGAGCTCATCGCTCAGGTTGCGGGGATGGTCGCAGAGCTTGCGGACGTTTGAGTGGCTGGCAATGATGGGAGCCTTGCTGAGACGCAGGTGATCCCGCACCGCGTCATCTGAGATATGCGAAACGTCGAGCATGATCCCCAGGCTGTTGGCCTCCGCGATGACCTGTTCCCCGAACTTGCTGACCCCGCCATGCAGGGGCTCGTCGGTGGAAGAGTCAGCGAGATGGTTGTTCTGGAAGTGGCAGAGGCTCATGTAGCGCACGCCGAGGCGATAAAAGGTACGCACCAGGTCCAGGCGTCCCTCGAGCACCGGCGAGCTGTTCTCCATGCACATCACCACCGAGATCCTGCCGGCCCGCTTCGCGTCCAGGACATCCGCCACGCTGCGCGCAAGCGAGAGGTCGCGGGGATGATCCTCGACCCAGCCGCTGATCACATCGCTGAGCGCGAGCGCGTGGGTGAGTGCGTCGTGTCCCTTCAGGGAGGGCGAGGTGTAGACCACCATGAAGGGCGCGTTCATCCCCGCCGCGCGCATCCTCGGCAGATCGACGAGGGTCTCTTCGCTTTTCTCATCAATCGACCAATCGGGAAGCTTGAGCGCCCGTGAGGGCGTATCGAGATGGGTGTCGAGAACCAGGAGCTTCCGGTTGAGCTCCCGGGCCCGGGTGAGGCCGTCATCTTCGCGCAATAAAACGGCAGAGCAGGCGGGCAGCGAGGCGGCCAGGATGATCATCAGGTGGCGGAAATGCAAATTCTCGGCTCCATCAAAATGCTGTGGCTGAACGAAAAACTCCTCCATTACGAGATCGATACACATTTTTTCCCTATGTCGCCCCGGAGTCGAGCGTCTTCTTGATGGAAGACCCCGTTAATGGAGGTTTTCCTGTCAAGGCAGGAAGAATAGAATGCCTGCGGCTGCGAACGCTCAGCTGCGCTGGAGAACCGGGCAATGACAGCAGAAGAAAAAACTGTCGTCGAAAACAAGAACGAGGATACCGAGAGTCCCGACGAGAGCTTCGTTGCGGCTGCCTCGAGGGGAGACCGTGAGAGCTTCGACCAGCTTGTCGAGAAGCACCAGCAGAGCGTCATCAACGCGGCATTCTACTACCTCGGGCATCACGAAGATGCCCTGGAGGTGGCGCAGGAATCGTTCCTGAAGGCGTGGAAGGCCCTGGATGGTTTCAAAGGCAAGGCCTCTTTCCGCACCTGGATCCTTCGCATCACCCTCAACACCGCGCGCTCCTTCCACGCCCACAGGCAGGCCATCAAGCGCTCCGGCACCACGGCCACCCTCTCGATGAGCGCCGCCACCGAAAACGAGGACGATGGCGACCGTCAGCTCGCCGACACCAGCGGTGAGCCGCACCGGCTGCTGGAAAAAAAAGAGCTGGGGCAGGTCATCGAGGACGCCATCGGGGCCCTGGAGGAACAGGCCCGCAGGATCATCATCCTGCGCGACATACTTGGAGAATCCTACCAGGCGATAGCGAACGAAGAGGGGCTGACGCTCGGCACGGTCAAGACCCGCGTACATCGCGCACGGCTTGAATTAAGAGAAATCCTGCGGGATTTCCTGTAACCTGAGCCGGAGACAGAGGGTCCAGCCCCGCCTCCGCAGTTCGAGAACGAGCTTATGAAAGCGACTCGCAGCATACCGGTTCTCTTCTTCCTCCTCTGCGGTACCGCCTGCGCGCAGCAGAACCGCCCGGACGCCGCGCCCTACCGGGCGAAAAACGGCATGGTCGTCAGCCAGGACCTCCACGCCTCCGAGGTGGGCCGCGCTGTCCTGCAGGGCGGCGGAAATGCCGTCGATGCGGCTGTCGCGACCGCCTTCGCCCTCGCCGTTACCCATCCCGCCGCCGGGAATATCGGCGGAGGAGGCTTCATGGTCGTGATGCTCGAGGACGGAACAGCGACGACCTTCGATTTTCGAGAGCGCGCCCCGGCGGCATCCCGCCCGGACATGTGCCTCGACGAAAAGGGAGAATACGACTCCGCGCGCCATCACTTCAGCCACCTGGCGGTTGGAGTCCCCGGCTCGGTGGCCGGTCTCTACCTCGCGCACCAGCGGCTCGGCAAGCTGCCGTGGAAGGACCTCGTCGAGCCCGCGGTCCGCCTCGCGGCGAAGGGCTTCAGGCTCAGCCCCGGACTGGCCGCGGAGCTCGCGGGCCGCCTCAAGCAATTCAGAAAATACCCCGCCACCCTCGCGCAGTTCTCGAAGGAGGGAGATCCCTACCGGGCCGGCGACCTCCTGGTACAGGGCGAGCTGGCCGAGACCCTCGGACGCATCCGGGACCGGGGCGCCGCCGGCTTCTACAGTGGAAAAACCGCCGAGCTGCTGGCTGCCGAGATGAGGCGCGGAGGGGGACTCATCAATATGGCGGACCTGCGCGACTACAAGCCCGTAGAGCGCGAGCCCGTGCGCGGCACCTTCCGGGGCTTCGACCTCATCTCCATGCCGCCGCCAAGCTCAGGCGGCGTGGCGCTGGTCGAGATGCTCAACCTGCTCGAGGAGACAGGCATCCAAACCGCCGCTTTCCGCTCCCCCGGGGAGGTGCACCTGCTGGCGGAGGCCATGAGGAGAGCCTACGCAGACCGCGCCCGGCACCTGGCCGATGCGGATTTTGTCGAGGTGCCCGTTGAGAGGCTCACCTCGAAAAGCTACGCCCGAACCCTGGCGGCGACGATCGACCCCCGAAAGGCATCCAGTTCATCCCCCACCACCTTCACCTGGCCGGCGCAGGGCTCGGAGACCACCCACCTGAGCGTTGTCGACTCGCGGAAGATGTCCGTCGCCCTCACCACGACCCTCGAATACAGCTACGGCTCGCGCATCGTCGTCCCCGGCGCGGGCTTCCTGCTCAACAACGAGATGGGAGATTTCAACCCGCGGGCCGGCCTCACCACCGAGAAGGGTCTCATCGGAACGAAACCGAACCTGGTGGCGCCGGGAAAGAGGATGCTCTCGAGCATGTCGCCCACCATCGTCGCGAAGGCGGGCCGGCCCGTCCTGGTGCTGGGCTCACCCGGCGGCCGCACGATCATCAATACCGTGCTGGGAATCATCATCAACCACCTGGTCCACGGACTGCCCATCCAGGACGCGGTGGATGCCCCGCGCCTGCATCACCAGTGGCTCCCCGACAAGCTCCTGGTGGAAGCGGGCGCCCTCTCGGCCTCTACCCGCGCCGCGCTCGAAAAGATGGGACATCTCGTGGAGCAGCGCAGCGGCAAGCAGGGCTCAGCCATGGCGATCACGGTACGCCGCGATGGAACACTGGAGGCGGGCTGCGACCGCAGGCGCCCGGACTCCGCCGCCGCCGGGTATTGAGAGCCGCCCTGCCGGATCGTCAGGGGCCCTCGCTCAGGATCATCTCTTTACCGCGGAGCTCGAGCTCCTTCCTGGTGTCCTGCCGCCCGGAGAACAGCTCTCCGAAAGCCGCCGCGACCTTTCTCTCCAGATCCGCAAGCGGCGCCTGCTGGCCTCGCTGTTGGCCAGCCAGGTGCTCCGGGCCGATCTCGATCCCGGCGCCCGTTACCACCTTCTCGATCTTCACGCGAACCTCCCCCCGGGAGATCCCGATCGCCAACTCGATGGATGCGTTGAAATGGCGCCCCTCAAAGAGCCCGAAAAAAGCCCTCCCCAGCTTCAGCTCCGGGCGCTGGTCCCTTCCCCCGGCCGCGAGCATCTCAAGTCGTTCAATCACCCAGTCCATCGGCAGGCTCACATCCGCCAGGAGAACGGAATCGGCGATCCGGAAACGCTGGAACCTGGCGTATTCGGCCATATCGGGATCGGGGTGCTCGAGCAGGAGGATATTGAGATCGTCAGCTCCCAGGATAAGTTCCGTCTCACCGGCAACCAGGTCCTGGTGGAAACGCTCGATCCGCGACCTGATCTCCCCGGCTCTCCGCGGAGAATCCGGGATCTTTTCATAGACGACCCCCTCCTCCTCGGTAAAAGACAGGAGCTGCCTGTAGCCCACGTAGATGCAGCCCCCGCTTCCGGCAGCGGCGAGGAGCGCCAGCAGCAAGCAGCAGCCGCAGCCCCAGAAGAGACAGCTCCTGCCTTTGTCCCTGGGCGCAAGGGCCTCCTGCGCCGGGCTCTCGAGGCCCCCTCCTCCGCCGCCGGCGTTGTATTCCTGCTCTGTCATCTCAGTGATCCTGTCCCGCCGCGGCGCCATCATGAATAAACGCGGAATCCGCCCGGCTGCTCGCCCGGTCAATTCACCGATAGAAGACCGCGAACCGGCCTTCCTTCGCGGCCTCGGAGCGCCCCTCGAACGCGAATCCTAACGGGACCGGCTCATTCATGCCAGCACGCACTTCTCACCGACCGGCAACTTCTCCCCGTTTGCCTTTTGAATAATGTATCTGTAACATGCGAACAGGAAGTGAAGAATCCAGTGAAGCGAAAACCCGAGGAGTCGATGTGGAAGCTCATTCCACCGAGGTGACACTGGAGGTGAAACCCCCTGTGGCGGAGCCGGTGGCCGCTCCGTTCTCCCAATACGGCCAGGAGAACTGGAAGATACGACGGCGGCGTCTGCCCTGGACCATTGGAAAGTACGTCACCCTGGAGGCGATGCGGGCCTTCATACTCTGCATACTCCTGGTGTCGGTACTTTATTGCGCGATGGTGACCTTCCAGACAATCCGAAGCGGGATACAGTTCGCCTTCATCTGGCCCTTCCTGATCAAGACCTTCGCCTACCCGCTTTTTTTCTCCCTGCCGCTGGCCCTGCTGGCTGGGGTCACCCTAACCTATGGCAGGATGTCCGCGGACCTGGAGGTGGCGGCGCTTCGCTGCCACGGAGCCTCCCACCTGCAGATGCTCGGCCCCGTGATGGTGCTCGCGCTCGCCTGCGGCGGCCTCGGCTACTACCTCAACGGCTGGGTCATCCCCGAGATCCATTTTGAAAAGAACAACCTGCAGCAATACATCATCCGACAGCTCGAGAGCCTGGGTTCGGGAGTGAACCGGACGATACTGCTGCCGGAGGGCAGCGGAAGTCTCTTCGTCGGACAATACGATGGAACCGATCTGCAGCGGGTCCAGATCGACATGCATCGGGAGCTCCAGTCGACCTTCATTCCCCAGGTCCGCGGCCAGCTGCCCCAGCAGCTGCCCGAAACCGTAACCCTGCTCGCGCTGGAGGGGCGCATCGAGATCACCCCGGACCAGCGCGGCGTAAACCTCCATCTCAAGGGAGTCGAGATCCTGGTGCCCGAGCACATCAGCGGCACGAGCTCCGGAACGGACAGCTTCATCCAGAAATTCTCCATCTCCGAAAGCATCACCATCCCCCTCTCCTTCCAGGGCAGGCGGAGAAAGCTGAAAGATCTGCCCGCCCCGGGCCTCAACGGGCGTATCGATGAGCTGGAGAAGAGAATCGCGATCGATCCCGGGAAGCCGGAGCTCGGGAAGGAGCTCCGGATCGCCCTGGGAGAACGGCACCGGAGAAACGCCTTCACGCTCTCGGGACTGACCTTTCCGCTGCTGGGAGCGGCCCTCTGCTTCATGGCAAGCTTCTCCAGCCGCCTGGTTCCCTTCTTCATGAGTACGATCATCGTGCTGGTCACCTTCTACCCGCTGCTCATGGTCGGCGAGTACCTGGCGCGGAGCACCGACACACCCCCGGTACTCGCCTTGGCGATACCCAACGCCGCCCTGCTCCTGATCACGGCCTTATTCCTCCAGAGAGCCGTCCGCCGATGAGCCAGCAGAAGAAACCACGCATGGCGGGTCTCGGAAAGATGAGGATCAAGACAGTCGATCTCTACGTGACGCGCCTCTTCCTGGGCGCCTACATCGCCTGCTTCATCATCTTCTCCGGCTTCTTCGTGGCCATCGAGTTCAGCTTCAAGTTCGACCGCTTCATGCGTGAGGAAGGCAATATTCTCTCCACCCTGCTGAAGTACAACCTGGCGATGATCCCCACGGTTTTCACCAATTTCATGGGGCCGATCCTGACCTCGGCGGCAGGGCTCTTCACCGTAACGCTGCTCAACCGCAACAACGAGATCCAGGCGCTCAAGACCAACGGCATGAGCGTCTACCGTCTCCTGCTGCCTGTTTTCATCATCTCCTTCCTCCTGATCGGGCTGACCTTCTACCTGCAGGAGGTCGTCCTTCCGGGCAATAGAGAATCCATCCGGACCGCCCTGGCGATCTCGAGATCGAGACTGCTCGAGCCGGAAGCCTACTACGACAGCAGGCATGGGCTGAGAATAGAGGTTGGGCAGTACTCGACCACCGCCCAGATCGGCAGGATGGTCAAGATCCTTGAGCGCCATCCCAACGCGAAGGCGAGGCGCCATATCAACGCCAACCAGATGAAGTGGGTCCAGACCGGTCCCCCGGAGTCCGAGGAGGGCTTCTGGACTCTCTACGACGGCTCGATACAGAAATGGGACAACGAGGGAGACCTGGTGCTGAATGAGGACGGCAGGAATTTCCAGCGCCTGAAAAAAGTCTTCGCGAAGATGAAGCTCGAGACGACCCTGCAGCCGATCGATCTCGAGGCCAGCAATAGGGAGATCTCCTACCTCTCCTGGAAGCAGCTGCAGTCACAGTTCAAACGCCAGGACTACCACCGCCACCTGGCCGTCAAGCTGCACCACCATTTCGCCTTCCCTCTCGCCCATATACTCCTGCTCTTCCTCGGGCTGCCCTTTGTCCTGAAAATGGAGAACCGCAGCATCTTCCTGGGGCTGGTGGCGAGCTTTCTCATCGGGGCCGCATTCTACCTGGTGACCTCGGTCTGCGCGAGCATCGCCATCGACGGCAACTACTTCTCGCCGACCCTGGCCGCCTGGTTCCCGATCATGCTCTTTGGAGCGCTGGGGCTCACGCTCTTCGACCAGATCCCCACCTGCGCGGACGCTCAGGCGCCAGCATCTTCTCCGGCCTCCTCCTCGGAGGGAGCCTCCTCAGCGGGAGCGGCTTCTTCATCCCCAGGAGACTCTTCCCCCGTAGGCCCATCCGCGGAGGACACCTTCAGGAACGCTTCGCGAAGCTGGCTGATGAGCTGTCCAAGGTAGACGGCCTCGTTGTCCTCGAGGTTGCCCTCGGTCTTTTCCTGCAGGATGGCCAGCATGTCGATGGAGTAGGCCGCCGCCTTGAGATCCACCTGGGCATCCCCGGTAATCGGGTTCTGGATCATGCCGAGAGAAACGAGCGCGCGGGTGGAAAATTCCTGCAGCAGGCTGGCGATGGACCCGGGAGGAAGCTCGTAGTCGCCCTCCGAGGACTCATCGGCAGATGAAGCTTCCCCTGCCTCTTCAGCGATCTCCTCCTCGAGAGCCTGCTTCTCAGCCTCGGCCTTCTGCTTCCAGTCCTCGTCGACAAATATCCCGGCGTCTTCTTTTTTTTCTTCTTCGCTCATGTCCACCTCAGCCGGCCGGCTGCTTTTGCGCTGAGTTATCGTTTTCGAGAACACCTGCATAGACGAGGCTCGCCCGCACAAACTCCCTGAAGAGAGGATGGGTCGAAACCGGCCTCGACTGGAATTCAGGGTGGAACTGGCAGGAAACGAACCAGGGATGATTGGGCAGCTCGAAGATCTCGACCAGATTTCCATCGGGCGACAGGCCCGAGAAGACGCCGCCGGCCTCCTGGAACTGGTCTCGGTAGGAATTATTGAACTCGTAGCGGTGGCGGTGGCGCTCATGCACCATGGCCTGCCCGTAGGTCTTCCTCGCGCGGGTCCCATCCATGACCTCGCAGGGATAGGCCCCCAGCCTCATGGTCCCGCCCTTCTGCGTAACCTCGTTCTGCTCCTCCATGAGATCAATCACCGGGTGGGGCGTCTCCTTGTCGAATTCGCTCGAATGCGCGCCCTCGAGACCCAGGATATTGCGGCCAAACTCGATGCAGGCGCATTGCATGCCGAGACAAATCCCGAAGAAGGGAATAGCGTTTTCCCTGGCGTAGCGAATGGCGCTGATCTTGCCCTCGATGCCACGGTCGCCAAAACCGCCCGGTACGAGAATCGCTTTCGAACCCTCCAGGAGCTTCTCCGCCCCTTCCTTCTCCACCTCTTCGGAGCTCACCTTGCGAAAATTGACCTTGGTATTGTGCGTAATCCCGGCGTGGGTGAGCGCCTCGTAGATGGACTTGTAGGCATCGTGGAGCTCGATGTACTTGCCGACGATGGTGACCTCTGTCACGTGGGAAAGATGATGGCAGACGGTGTCGACCATGGCCGTCCACTCGCTCAGATCGCCGTCGCCCTCGGGTATTCCCAGGTGTTTCAGGATCTGGCTGTCGAGCTTCTGCTCCCGCAGAACGAGAGGAACCTCGTAGATGGAATGCTCCACGTCCTGCTCCTCGATGACGGCCTCCACCGGCACGTTGCAGAAGAGCGCGATCTTCGTGCGATGCTCCTCCTCCATCGCCTGCTCGGTCCTGCAGATCAGGATGTCGGGGATGATGCCGATCTCGCGCAGCTTTCCTACCGAATGTTGGGTGGGCTTGGTCTTCACCTCACCCGAGGCGTTGAGGTAGGGCAGCAGGGTCAGGTGGATGAACATGACGTTGTCGCGACCCTTCTCGAGCCCGAATTGCCGGATCGCCTCGAGGAAGGGCTGGCCCTCGATATCCCCCACCGTTCCGCCGAGCTCGCTGATGACGACATCGACATCCTCGTCATCCATGTTCTCGATGCATCTCTTGATCTCGTCGGTGATATGGGGGATCACCTGGACAGTCGAACCGAGATAGTCTCCACGCCGCGCCTTGGAGATCACCTCGTTGTAGATCTGGCCAGTCGTATAGTTCGAATCCCTGGGCAGCTTGGCGTTGGTGAAACGTTCATAGTGGCCAAGGTCGAGATCCGTCTCGGTTCCATCCTCTGTGACGTAGACCTCGCCGTGCTGGTACGGACTCATGGTCCCGGGGTCGACGTTGATGTAAGGATCCAGTTTCTGAAGGGCGATCTTGAGGCCATGGCTCTCCAGCAACAGCCCGACCGCGCCTGCGGTGAGTCCCTTGCCAAGCGAGGAAACCACCCCTCCCGTAACGAAGATATACTTGGTCATTGAATCACTCATACCACCGGCAGCTTAAAACCATGCCGGTCTTCAAACCATCTCAAAACTTCTCAATTACCACCAACCGATCACACCCATCACGGCCCCCTCGAGACCGAGACGTCTTCTCTCCTTCCTTTCTCCTCTTCGACGAACCGAGTGTACTCTTCTTCGGTGTCAATTCCCAGATGCTGTCCCCGGGCTTTTCCAATTCTGATGGTGTAGCCGTGATCGAGCGCCCGCAGCTGCTCGAGCCTCTCACGCCGCTCAAGAGCCGTCGGCTCGAGCGCCGCGAAACGCAGCAGGAACTCCCTGGTATAGGCGTAGACCCCTATATGCTGCAGCCACTCGACCTCATCCCCGCTCTCTTCAGCGCAGGCCTGCGGAACCGCCGAACGGCTGAAGTAAAGAGCCCTTCCATCGACGCTTACAACAGCCTTGACGATATTGGGATCGTTGAACCCCTCGGGATCCGTTCGCTCCGCGGCAAGGGTGGCCATGACTGTCGCACCTGCCGCGCCGGGCTCCGCCGCAGAAGCTTCGAAGAGTCCCAGGAGGGTCCCGATGTCTGTATGTGAGATGTAAGGTTCATCGCCCTGGACGTTGACGATGAGCTCCTCGCTGAGATTTTCCGCTACCTCGGCGACCCGGTCCGTTCCGGAGCGATGTTCAACGGAGGTCATCCGCGCCTGCGCGCCGAAGCCGGCGCAGGCCTCGAGAATCTCCTCGCTGTCGGTGGCGATCACCACGTTGCTGATACCGGGACAATCCACGACCCGCTCCCAGACATGCTGGATGAGGTATTTGCCGGTCTCACGCGCCAGGATCTTTCGGGGGAACCGCCTGGAGCCCAGGCGGGCTGGAATAACGACCGCGGCTGTCCTCTCAGGAGCGCTCACGCTACAATTTCCCGGCAAGAGTGAATGAAAAGCGAGGGCGCAGAGCAACGACAACAGCACGGTCACCGGCCGGCTCCCATACCGGCAGACAGCTGGAGACCAGGAGAGAGGCCGCCCTCGAAAAGCCTAAATTATCAGCGCCCGGACGGATTGTCAAATGAAGGTGGACCCGCGAAACAACCACAGGCTCTTCATGGCGATAGAGCTTACCGACGAGGCCCGCTCCGGGTTCGTCCTCGTCCAGGATGAGCTCCGGGAGAAGCTCCCGCCAGGGGCGCTGCGCTGGGTCCGCCCCAAGAACCTCCACCTGACCCTGCATTTCATCGGCGAGGTAAACTCCGCGACCATCCCCCTCCTGCGTGAAGCGCTGCAGGCCGGAGCCGGCGAGCGGAGAGCCTTCGAGCTGCGGGCGAGGGGGACAGGCTGCTTGCCCGATCACCGCTGCCCGCGGGTAATCT
>JAKUSY010000149.1 GCA_022451445.1 Planctomycetota bacterium | reverse complement strand
CCGAAACCGAAAAAGAGGCCCCTGCGGCAGAAGACCCCGTCGCCGAGGCCGAAGTAGAGGCCCCAGCCGCAGAAGAGCCCGCCGCCGAGACCGAAGGAGAGGCCCCTGCCGAAAGCGCCGGACCGAGCCGTATTCTCTTTCTCTGCACCGGGAATTCCTGCCGCAGCCAGATGGCCGAGGGTCTCCTGCGGCACCTCGCCACCGATCGCTTCGAGAGCCTCTCGGCAGGCTCCCAGCCTGCCGATGGAATCCACCCCATGGCCGTGGCCGTCATGCAGGAGCTCGACATCGACATCTCCTCCCAGCAGCCCAAGTCCATCGAGCTCTTCCTCTCAGGCGAACAGCCCGCCCCTGACATCGTCATCAGCGTCTGCGCGAAGGCCTCCGAGGAATGTCCCGCCTTCACCGGCACGGATGTCCAGTCCATGAGCCTGCCCTTCGATGATCCCGCCGCCGCCGAGGGCAGCGATGAGGAGAAGCTCGAGGTCTTCAGACGGGTTCGAGACGAGCTCCGCGAGACCCTGCAGCAGGCGCTCGGCCTCGAAGACTGAGCCCCCGGAGAACACGTCCCTCAGGGCGAAACACACCGGCGCTCACATTCGAGTCCGCCGGGCGCGCTGCCGCATTCCGGCCACGGAGCGGGAGGCGCCCAGCGGCCGCGGAAGAGGAAGTTCAGGGCGTAGACCACGTCGGAGATATCCGAGCGTGAATCCCCGTTGATGTCGCAGGCTGCCGGACAATCCTGGGCCGCGCCGCCCTGGAAAAGAATCCGGATCTGGCGTATGGCATCGGAGATGTCCATCACGCCATCACCGTTACAATCGCCGCGAAGGAAGGTGGACTCCTCCTCGGGCGGCGGCAGGGGCTCCCGGGCGAAGACCAGGACGCCCATGCGCGGCAGGGTGATGCAGGCCGAATGAGGCAGCCCGTCCCTCGTGTCTCCGTCGGCCGCGATCCTGCCCGCGTTGCCCCTGTTGCGGCCGCCGTAGAGCTCCGAGTCGCTGTTGAAGATCTCGTGCCACTGCCCGCCGCGAGGCATGCCGAGACAGTACTCGGGAAAATCCTCGTTGTTGAAGCTGGCGACGATCACGACATCATCGCCGCTCGAGGTCCAGCGCTGCCAGGCAATGACGTTGCCCTCGTCGTTGACGTGGAAGATATTCTGCCGACCATCGGCCCGCAGCGCCGGCAGGGTCCCCCGCAGGCGGGTCATGTCGCGACAAGCCAGGAAGTAGTCCGAATAGAGCTCCCTTCGATCCCAGCGAATGTTGTGGTCACGGGTGTCGCCGAAGGAGCGGCTCTCCAGCAGCTCCTGCCCCTGCAGGACCATGGGAATACCCGCGGTGAACATGACGAGCCCCCAGCAGAGCTTGCCACGGCCGCGCGCCCAGGCGCTCGTCGGGTCCCCGTCATCGGCCACCCTCGTCACCCGGCCGTGCACCGCCACCTCGTCGTGGCTCTCGATGTAGTTGACCGCCCGCGCCCCGCCGAAGGCGAAGTGGTTCATACCCGCGGCGAGCGCCCCCATGTCCGGATCGCCGAAGGCCGCGGCCCCCAGGGCGCTTCGCAGGTTGTCATGAAAGAGATCGTTCCACTGCGAGTCGAGGCCGGCGCCCCCGGCCGCGACCGGAACGGTCACCGCCGGGTCGTTGGGCAGCTGCTCGGCGATGACGATCGCCTTGAGCGAGATCGTATCAACCGTCCCGGCGATATCCTGCAGGAGCCTCCAGCCCTCGGCGTTCACCTTGATGAAATCGGTGCCGTCGATACGCAGGCCGTCGACGTGGTATTCCTCCAGCCACATCCTCACCGAGTCGCGGAGGTACTGGCGCACCTCGGCACGGCCGTAGTCCGGGCGCGGCCCCCAGGGCGTCTCCCTGTAGCCGTTGCCCTCGGGGTAGAAGTAGAGCTCCTCGCCATCGAAGTCGAGCAGGTTGCCGGCGAGATCGCTGGCCCCCATGTGGTTGTAGACAACGTCGATCAGCACCGCGATTCCCCGCTGGTGGCAGCGGTCGACGAGGTATTTCAGGTCGTCCGGGCTGCCGTAGGAGGACTCGGGCGCGAACTGGAAGGACGGGTTGTAGCCCCAGGAGAGCTCGCCGGAGAACTCCATCAGGGGCATCAGCTCGATAGCGGTGATCCCCAGCTCCACGAGATGGTCGAGATGGTTGTCCACCACGTCGCGGAACTTCCCGGGGTGGTGCTCCACCCCGTCGCCACCACCGGTGAAGGTGCCCACGTGCAGCTCGTAGATGATCATGTCCTCGAAATACGGCGTCACCCAGCCATCATCCCCCCACTCGTAATCCGAGCTCCAGATGATGGAGTCCCCCACCGAGCTCACCTGGCGTCGCGAGCGCGGGTCGGTACGCCAGAGGGTCTCGTCGTTTCGGATGGCGAACTTGTAGCGGCTCCCCGCCCGCGCCCCATTGACGCGGCCCTGCCAGTAGCCTCGCACGCTGGCCAACGGATGGGCGGTATCGCTCCAATTGTTGAAGGTGCCGGCGACCGAGACACGCTCGGCATTGGGCGCCCAGACCCGGAAGACCGTTCCCGCACCATCGACCGTGGCGCCAAGCTCGAAGGCGCCCAGCTCGGTGGTGTTGACGAGAAAATCGCCGTGGGTCGGCGGGCTGCCGGACATCCCCAGGCGGGTGTAGTAGTCGGTGTCGGAGCCATCGGTGAGCTCGAAGCGGTAGTAGACAAAGCCGGAGTCGCCTCCCTCGACGACACCCCGCCAGACGTCAAAGGGACCCTAGTTGCGAACCCAGCTCATCGCGTAGCGGCGGGTCTCGCCATCAAAGGCGCGGATCCGCGCCGCGGTGAGATCCCCCCTGAAGGCGCGCACCTCGAGCGTGAAGTTCTCGCCGGGACCGGGATTCCGCGGCGAGCGAAAGGTCTCATCGGAATAGACCCCGGCCCACTCGACGTTATCGTCGTTGCGCGCCGCGCGGGCTTCGCCCGGGCGAATGACGGAGAACGCCAGCAGCAGGATGGCCTTGATGGTTCGCCTGGAAAAGATCATGACTCGTACGACCCGCGGGAGCTGTACCGGTTCCCGCCGCCTCCGGGAGGGGGGGAACCCCAGGCAGCGATTATACCACCCCCGAATCCGTCCTGTTCGTTTTTGAGCCCCGGCCCTCAGCGCCGCGCGTAGTCCTCGCAGGAGGTGGCGTTGGGACGCTCCGGACGGTGGCAGTCCCTGTCGTCGTTGTAGCGGCAGGTGTCGCAGAGGAACTCCGAGGAACCGCTGAGCCAGCTGTTGCCGGCCTCCCGGTCGCCACCCGCGGTATGCGGCGAAGGCGTGAAGAAGGCCGCGATGGCGGCGACGATGAAGAGAGTGAGAAAGTACGATGCCGCGGAAACGTCCAGGAAGCCCGTGATTCCGCCCGGACCGGCAAAGGCCTGCAGCAGGGCGCCGGCGAGCACCACGCCGACGAAGACCACCAGGCGCCTGGATCTGAACATGAGCGTCTCCCCGATGAAAAAAACCGCTGGAGCAAATGCCGGGGTTTGCTCCAGCGGTTTTCAGGATAACTGCGGCCCGACCTCTAAGTCGACCGCAATAAGGAGGTGTTTTAAATCAAAGGCCGATCTGCCAGCGCACCATGAAGGCGTGTACTTCCTCCCCGCCATCCATGTCGGAGTAGACATAGTTGAACATCGTGCGGAAGGTCGGGTTGTGATAGATATTCAGGCCTATGGTCAGATCGTCAAGCTTGTGACCATTCGTCGGAATCGTTACATTTGGCTTCGTCGGGTGGTCGACGGGGTAGACAAAGTCGCCGTAATCAACCGAGCCGCAGCGCACGGCCAGCTCGACAGCTCCCCAGCTCTCACCCCAGGAGAATTCCTGCGCCGGCTTGACGCGCTTGAAGATCCCCTTCTTGCTGTCGTAGGGACGGCTCTCACCGGTGAGGAAATAGCTGGCCATGACATACCAGCCGGTATAGCTGAAGTTGTCTGCCGCCTCGACCGAACTGCCCATGAACTCGGCCTGCACCGAGAACGGGCCCCTCACCCAGGCGGCCTCGACTCCATACTTGAACTCGCCATCGGCGGTCAGGTCCGTACCACCACCCACCTTGCCGGCAAGGTGCGCCGAGGGGCGAACGTCCAGCTTGAGGCCGTCGATGCTCCGGGCGCTGGCCGCGGCGCCGACGTGAAGCAGGTTCCTGCCGCCATCTTCATTGCGCAGGAGGCGGGTGTAGCGGCCGGTGAGGTTGTAGTCACCATCACCCTCATCGTAGCCATTGTCCCCCGTGGTGCGAAAGACGCCATAGGCCAGGGTGCCGGTGTCGAAGGTGCGATGCGCCATGACGCCCACGTTACGCGAGGGCACGAAAGCCGAGGTCAACGAACGCTCCATGAAGGTGATGTACTTGCTGCTGGTCAATTCCTCGAGGCCAAAGGGTTCCTTGAAATGGCCGACACGCAGGGCGCCGGCATAGGGAACGCCGCTGACGCCGACGTAGACGTCCTTGAAGGCGGGCCTGTTGCCCTTGTCGCCGCTGCCCTCGCCACCGCGGGCGAATTCGTACTGGGTCTTCCACTCGAACTGGTTGACCTTGCCCTGGAGCATGAGACGGGTGCGGCGGAACTCGGTTCCATCATCATTGCCGCTGTCATCACTGAACCAGGCATTGTCGAGCATGATCCGGCCGCCGAGCTTCAGGCTGACGCTGCCGTCATTGGATTTGAACTCGAGGCCGTTGTTCCACCTGGTGTTCATGCCAAGGGGATCGACCTCTTCCTGCGCCCCCAGGACGCCTGAAAAAAGACAAACAGTCAAAAATGCCCACCCGTATTTCATCCAAGATCCTCCAGAGAAAAGATTATTCAAAGCAAAGCGCTTTCTGTTCTCAGGCGCGGCAGACAAGGCGTTTGCATCGATAGCCTGATAATCTTTTTTCGGCAGCAAATCAGAACGGCAGAAAGGAAATTGGCTAAAAAACAAGGGCCGATAATGTTTGGCGGAAGGCGGGTAAATAACCAGGATGCCCGCCAGGCGGAACTCGCAGGCCTGCGTGGTTTCAAGCCGGATCCCTGAAGGCTGTGGAAGCCTGGAGAGAACCTAATTTTCTTCCAGGGAGCTCTGGGCTATGTAGAGGAGGATGCCTCGAATCGAGACAAAACCGACCGGGCAACCCTTCTCGACGATGGGAATGTGCCTGTAGCCGCCCACAGCCATGGCATTGAGGGCGTGGGCGAGGGTATGCTTCTGCGTCAGGGCGTTCGGCCGGGACGTCATCACGCTCCCAAGGGTAATCTCGGTAAGCGGCTTCCCTCCTCCGAAGCAGCGCCTCAGGAGATCCCGCTCGGTAAAAATACCCGCCAGGAGGCCCTCGTCTTTGACGATGAGAACGCTCCCGTACCGGCGCTTCCTCATTTCCGCGGCGGCTTCCGCCACGGTGTTCTCCGCCTTGAAGAGAAGCGGGGGCGGGGCGTTCAGCTGCGAGATGGGATCCTTGAGAATCAGCTCGTGGATCCGCTGGCGCTTCGGCGGAGGAACCTCTGGTGAATCAGGATGCGGCCCGGGATGAAACTCCCAACTGTCACCAAAGCCCATTTCTTCGAGACTTCCCGATGTGACCATGAGACCCCGTCCTCTCTGGAAGAACCTGAAACCGGTCAAAAAAAATAGTGGAATGAAAATCAGATCAGCCGACAGTCCAGGTCTCGCCACCTGAGAGAAGCGCATCCATGTCACCGGCGCCCGGCTTCTCCTTGGCGGCCTCAATCTGTTCATCGAGGAGCCCATCGTAGCTGGGCTTGTCGATCGCCCTGAACACCCCCACCGGGACGGGCGTCGATTCATCGGCCTCCTCGAGCTTCGCCAGGAGATAGGCGAGCGTCGCATCAGAAGTCTTCTCGTCATGGATCAGCAGGTCTGCCTCGTTCGCCCCCCCGGCAAGGTCGAGGACCACGGGCTTGAGGCCATCGATCCCGATGCCCTTGTCCCTCTCCTTACCGAAGACCATGGGCTTGCCATGCTCGAGGACGAGGGTCCTGTCATCACGGACCTTCTTGTCGGCAAATGATTTGAAGGCGCCGTCGTTGAAAATATTGCAGTTCTGGTAGATCTCGACAAACGCGCTTCCCTTGTGCCTGGCGACCCTCTTGAGAAGGCCCGCCAGGTGCTTGGTGTCGGCATCGATGGTGCGGGCGACGAAGGTCGCCTCGGCAGCCAGCGCCAGGCAGAGCGGGTTGAGCGGATAGTCAACCGACCCGTGCGGCGTCGACTTGGTCTTCTTGCCCTGCTCCGATGTCGGGGAATACTGCCCCTTGGTGAGGCCGTAGATCCTGTTGTTGAAGAGGAGGATCTTCAGATCAACGTTACGGCGCAGGGCGTGGATCAGGTGGTTGCCGCCGATGCTGAGACCATCCCCGTCTCCCGTGATGACCCAGACCTGCAGCTCCGGCCGCGAGATCTTCAGCCCGGAGGCGAAGGTCGGCGCGCGTCCGTGAATGGAGTGAAAACCATAGGTGTTCATGTAATAGGGGAAACGGCTCGAGCAGCCGATGCCGGAGACGACGACTACGTTCTCCCGCGGTATTCCCTGCTCCCGGCAGATCTCCGGCATCGTCTTCTGCATCTGGGCGAGGATGGAGTAATCACCGCAGCCGGGACACCAGCGCACGATCTGGTCGGAGGTGAAGATCTTGCGATCGTAGTCCTCGATTTCCTTGAGTTTTTCGGGTGAGAGTTCAGGCTTCGCGGTCATTTTTCTTTCCGGCTGATGCCGTTCCCAGGTTAGAGAAGCTCCTCGATTTTCTGTTCGATCTCCCCGATCTGGAACGGCTGTCCCTGCACCTTGTTGAGCCCTATGGCATCTATACAGAACCTGGCGCGGATAAGGAGAAGCAATTGCCCCATGTTGAGCTCGGGGATGAGTACCTTTTTGAATTTACCGAGGACCTCTTCAAGATTGGCGGGAAAGGGATTCAGATGGCCCAGGTGGGCGGAGGATACCCTTCCGCCGCGGTCGCGCGCCCGGTTCACCGCCGAGGTGATGCTGCCGTAGGTGCTGCCCCAGCCAAGGACCAGCAGGTCGCCTTCGGGATCTCCGTGGACCTCGAGGTCGGGGATGCTCCGCGCGATGCGCGCGACCTTTTCAGCGCGCAGCTCGATCATCTTCTGGTGGTTGTCAGGATCGTAGCTGACGTTGCCGGTACCTTCCTGTTTTTCGAGCCCGCCGAGACGATGCTCGAGGCCCGGGGTCCCGGGTATCGCCCAGGGACGGGCCAGGGTCTCCGGATCCCGCTGGTAGGGGAGGAAACCCTCGGGGTCGGTGGCATTGTT
>JAKUSY010000148.1 GCA_022451445.1 Planctomycetota bacterium | reverse complement strand
CACCGACACCATCACCAGGGCAAAGAGAGCGAAGACGCTCTTCTCCCCAGCCTCCAGGGCGGTTGTGTAGTTGGCGCTATCGATTCCGTTGCCTGAAAAAAGCCCCATCAAAAACGGCAGGGCCGCGAGGCAGCAGAGCGCGACAACCTTCACCAGGGTCGTAGCCGTCTGGAAGCCGCCGCCCCACCGCGCCCCGCGCAGGTTAATCCCGACAACGACAGCCAGCACCGCGGCGGCGGAGGCTATTTTAAGCGTGGTGGTAAGAGCCACATCTAAAAGCCTGGCGCAGGTCTCGACAAATGCGACCGACAGTGAGGCCGCCGCGGAGGGAGCGATGATCAGAATCGCGGCCCAGCCCAGCATAAAAGCAACCGGCCGTCCATAGGCCTCCCCGAGGTAGACATACTGGCCGCCGGAGCGGGGATACATCAGGGCCATCTCGGCGAAACAAAGCGCCGCGAGAAAACACGCCAGCCCCACCACCACCCAGGTCGAGATGATCAGGGGAAAGCCAGCCCCTGTAGCCGCGATCCGGCCGGGAATAAAAAAAATCCCGACCCCGATGACGCAACCTACGCTCACGGAGACCGCCATGGCCGGCCCCATGGAGCGCTCGAGGTCACCGGAATCATCCGGTCGCTTCTCGCCTTGCCCTGCTTTCCCGATCTCCGACTCGCTCAAACGTCCTCTCCTTCAAGAGAAAGTCCTCTGTGAACCGAAAGCGTACCGCACATGTCTGCCACCGCAACGCAGAAGTGCAGGGCCTCCTCCTTACGCGGGAGTTTCCGCCAAAGCTGCCCCATTCTATTGCCTCAGGCCGCTGAAGGTGCTCTAGTCCGAACCTCGCGGCAGCTGGGCTGAGAACGGCAAAGCTCTATTCGTTCATCCTGCAGGTAGAGAAACCGTATTCATGACCGAAGAAAGACCTCGGAAAAAAAGCCTTCACCGGGGACGTTTCCTGGAGATGCTCGAACTCGAAGGATGGGAATACGTCGACCGCATCGGCTCTTCGGGAGTCGTCGTGATCCTGGCGGTGACCGATGCGAACGAGCTGGTGCTGGTGGAGCAGCGCCGGGTGCCCGTCGGCGCGAAGGTCATCGAGCTGCCGGCCGGACTGGCCGGCGACCTTCCCGGTGCGAGAGACGAAGATTTCAGCGAGGCGGCCCGGCGTGAGCTGCTGGAAGAGACCGGCTACGAAGCCGCGAACATTGAATTTCTCTGCGAGGGTCCCCCATCGGCGGGGCTCACCAGTGAGATCCAGACGCTCCTGCGGGCCACCGGCCTGCGCAAAACGGGACCCGGAGGCGGCGACGAATCCGAAGATATCACGGTACACGCCATCGCCCTCGACGAGCTGGACGCATGGCTGGCGGCCGCCGCCGCAAGAGGGTGTCTCGTCGACCCGAAAATCTACGCGGGACTCTACTTCCTGCGCTTAGCGGTCACTAAAATATGCTCAGGCATCCGTGACCAGGCCATCGCTGGCGGCCTCCATTCCCTCCAGAGGCTCTCTGGAGAGATCCTCGGCGACACCGGCTCCAAGGTGAACGAGATACGTTCTCTTACCCTCGAAGAGGCCTGCATGAGCCCGGATCTCCTCGAGCGAGAGATGCTTCGCCCCGGCCCTCTCGACAGTCGTACACTCGATGATCAGCGTATCGCTCGCCTCCACCAGGCGCTCCAGGGCCGGACACCAGCCCGTATCACCGCTGACTCCGATACGCGTTCCCCCGGAGTCGAAAACAAGGCCGAGCGAGGTCGGGTGATGAGCCAGGGGGAAGGTGTCGACCAGGAGACCGCCGCAATCGATACCGGAGCGTTCCTCGACTGGAAGCTCCTCGTAGATGATCTCGAAGGCGATCTTTTCCCAAAGGGATGAATCACTGTAGCAGAGCCGGGCGAGGCTCTCGAAGGTCTCACGGGTACCGGGCGGACCCGAGATCTTCAGTGGCCGAACGCGCTCATCCCGGTAGACCATTCTCAAGAGCAGGAAAGGCCAGCCGGCGATGTGGTCGCCGTGCAGGTGGGTGATGAAGATCCTGTCGAGCTCCGCCGTGCCTATTCCATCGCGGTCGAGAGCCAGGCATACGGTGGAGCCTGCGTCCACCAGCACCACCCCGGCATCGAGCCGCAGAAGAAGCGCCTGGTGGAACCTGCCCCCGGTATGCCAGGCGTCGCCGGTTCCGAGGAAATGTATCTTCGCCTGCTTCATGCCCTTAGCTTCATTCACCCGCCGGCGGCAGCTCCGCCAGCTCCTTCCTGAGTTCGGCGTAGAGGTCTTCGGTCCACCCGGGCAGGCTCCAGCACGACAGGGGCAGCTCCCTCTTTCTGAAATCGACCGGGCTGAGAATCAGCCTGGTATTGGCGAGACCGCAATCCGCCGCCAGAACAAAGAGCTCCTCGGCCGCCTCGTCACCGACAGCGAGACAACCGACCGAGGAAGCTCCCCCGTGAATCATGATATCGCCACCGAGATCTTTCCTGCCCTCCTCCCTCCCCCTCGCCCGGTCAAAATCATTGGGATAGCCTACCCGCAGAGAGAGATGGTAGCGGCTGTTGGGGTTGAGCTCATCGATGGAATAGATTCCCTCCGGCACCTGTTGATCCCCCTCCGCCAACTTGGGACCGGCCGACCCGCTCGCCCCCAGCACAGGATAACGACAGACAAAGGCGAGAGCCCCCTTCTCATCGCGGGCATAGACCTCGAGCACACGTTCCTGCTTCAGGCCGAGGAGGAGGACAGCGGCGGGAGGATAGCTCACGCCCGCGCCCTCAAAGCCGGGCCGCAGACGCTCATGAACAGCGGCCGCGTATTCCCGAAGCCGGCTCTTGACGGTCTTTCTTCCTCTGCCCTTCGATGCGACCGCGGCCTTGAGGCTCTCGAGCTTCCTGTCGAGGTCCTCCCGGAAGGCGGAGCCCATGAAGAGCGCCAGGGTACGAACCAGGAAGCCGGGCTCGAGAGCCTTGAAGGAAAACTCGAGATCCGTGCCCCCTCCGGCTTCCTCGAAGCTATACCGCTCGAGCGCGCAATAGGCTTTTGATTCGATCTTCAGCTCCAGCAGGCGATCCTTCTCAAAACCGATGACCTCTACCCGGACCTCCACCAGATCCTCGCCCTGGAGAACATCGAGAACGAACCGGTCTCCCGGACCCGTCTTCTTCCTCCCGCGGGAGGGACGCCTGAGCTTCCTGACCTCTTCCCTCCAGGACGGCAGGTTTCGCAGGTCGGCCACGTAGCTGAACAGCCGGCTGACGGGAACCCGGAAATTTTCCGTTCTCTCAAACGCGACGCCTCCGAAACCCCAGGCCTCCCTGACGATCTCCGAGGGCCCCTTCATTCCCCGCAGACCTGCTCACAGCCGGCCACCTGCACGCATTCCGCTCCCAGGACCGGCGGCGGACCACCGCTGAAGAGATAGACGAGGATGTAGACGGCGTCGGAGAGATTGACCCCTCCATCGGCATTGTCATCGAGAAGGGTCAGGTTGGCCGGATCCGCGACGGTACCGTCGCCGCAGGGCAGCGTGGCGAACGTTCCCTGGAAGAGGAATCCCAACAGGGCCACCGCGTCCGTCAGATCCAGCCTTCCATCCTGGCTGATGTCGCCGGGAACCTGCCGGCCGCCCGGCTCCTCCTCGAGCGCGACCGAGTTCACCAGTCCGGGCGTGCCCCCGAGAACCCCGGCCGCATCCCAATTGGAAACCTCGTTGCCGTAGGCGGCCACCGATACGCGCTCGAGCGAAGCTCCCGCTCCATCCGCCTCTGCGGGCCAGGGAGAGCGATCGTTGTAACGCACGTGATCGACAAGGAACTCAGCCACCGGCCCCGGCCGCCAGAGTGAGAGACGTTCCCCATCGTTGGCGATTCCTCCGCCGAACGGCCCCACCACCACGACGGAGCCCGGCACATCATGCCGCGCCCTGAAAATCTCCGGCTCGCCGCTGACCACCAGGAGAAAACCGCGCGCCGGGATCGAGGCGCCGGGAGGAAAGCTGAAATCATTTTCATCGGCCGGATCGCGTAACCCGTTGAGTCTCCAGCCCGTACCCAGAACAGAATCATAGAGCGGCTGGTCCGTTCCGGAGCGATTGTAGAGCTCGACAAACTCCATCGGAGCCTCGCCCGCAGGTGGTTCAGGTGGATGGTAATGAATCTCGTTGATGACCACCGCGCCCACTCGGGGACGCGAGTTGTCCCGCCCCAGGGTGGCGCTCTCGAGCACGGTAAAATCCCTGCCGGTTGAATGCTCCCAGGTTCCGTTGCTGCGGCCCTCCTCGAGGACTCCGTAGCTCACACCGATGATCCATTCGGCCGGCTCGATCGGCGAGCTGAGATAGAGCTCACCGCCGGCGGCGGAAAGATCGAAGGCCGCCTGCAATGCCTCGCGCGAAACGACCAGGTAGCCGGCGGCGGGGACCACCGAGGCATCCGGAAGCTGGAACTTCCGCACCACCCCGGTGAGCGACCGCTCATCGCTCAGCTGCCAGCCGCTGACGTCCACCTCGACAGCCCCCGGATTGTAGAGCTCGACCCCGCCCGCCCCTGAGTTGGCGACCTCGTTGATCCAGACGACGGGAACCCCGCTCGCGCCATTGGCATCGCCGGGGGAGCCGTGGATTTCCGCGCTCGGGCGCCAGGAGCGGGGCCGGTCGGGATCTGCCGCGGGATCGGCGAGCGCCAGGGAGCGGCCGTAACCATCGGCTGAGAGGGGCCAGTAGCCTTCGTCATCGTAATCTACCGAGATGATGGTCAGCTCGTCCGCTCCCTTGAGGGTCAGCTTCTCACCCCCGTTGGAGAGACTGTCGCTGAATTCCCCCCTCACCGGGACTCCGGGGAAAGCCGCCAGGAAGGCCTCCTCGTCGGCTACCAGGAGGTAGCGCTCACCCGGAGCCAGCACCTCCCCATCTTCGAAGCTGAACTCCACACCATTGGAGAACCTCAGCCCGGAGAGGTCGATGGTCAGCTCACCCGAATTCTCGAGCTCGATGAATTCGTAATCCTGTCCGGCCGGGGGATTGTACATGATCTCGCTGATCAGAAGAGAATCGTAGTTCGGAGGCAATTTAAACACCGCCTCGTTGAGGGCGCTCCACTGCGCCCCGGAGCGAACGCGAGCCTTGACGATCGTATAGTCCGAGATGGTGACCGCCCCCCTGTAGAGAATTGCCGCGGGGGAGAGCTCTCCGCTTCCCGGCACCCTGGGATCGCTCCCATCGATGCTGAAGTAGATCTCGCCCTGCCCCGCTGGCCTGGCCATGGCCAGGCTGAAGCCGGGAGCTACAACGCCTCCGTTACGGTTGAATGTCGGCGCGGCGATGCGGGGATAGAGCCCCGCCGAGGTCAGGGTGCGCAGCACCGCCTCCGAGCGCCGCGGAAAATAGGTCGCCAGGAGCCTGTTCTTCTCAACCTGCCAATGCGTATCCGGCCGGTAGAACTCGTAGGGGCCGTTTCGCCACTGGTGAACATCGCGGCGGTAATCCCCCCACCGCGCCGACTCGCAGACGACCGCGGACTCGACCTCGTCCGTCCTGCGAAGGAAGCGGGCGGCGGTAGCCTCCGGGGTCAGGGCTCCACTGTTGAAAAAATGCCTGTGGATACGGTCGCCGAAAATTACGCGGTACTCGGAATTCGTCCGCAGCCGGTTGTGAAGCCCGGTGGGAGCGTTGCCCTCGTTGACGTTCACCCTATTGTCGTTGATGCCCTCGAGTATCCTCTCGGCATCCCAGCTGAAGAAGCGCCACTGGCCACCCTCCACGCGGTGGCGGGCGGCGTACCAGTTGTGGTTGTCCCAGTCGTGATTGCCTCCGTAGTAGTTCATCAGGAGGTAGTCGATGAGGTTCTCGATGTCGAGCTGGTTTCGCAGGGCGAGGAGGCGCCCGGCATCCGCGCCGACGGCCGAGGCGGCGGACTGGACCTGGCTCCAGGCGGCGGCGGTGCCATCGATGGGACTGCCGGAGTTGAGCGCGTCCCACTCCTCCTTTTCGCCTCCCATATGATCGGCGGCGAACGGCGCGCTGGGACGCTCGACCAGGTTGATGACGCCCCAATACAGGCCCCCGATGTAGAGGTTTACGAAGCGTCCGTAGGCTCCGGGCTGCCCCATGTCGATGGTCGTATCCTTGGCGAATTGATCGCGGATGAGCATCGCGCGGCGGCGCTGGCCGCCATCCCAGTGAACCCAGGAGTTGTTGTAGTTCGCCCTGAGCACCAGCGTGTCGAAGCTATTGACCGGGCAGCCGTCAAAGAGATCGTACTTCAGCTTCGGACGGCCGTAGTCGCTCTTGAAGAGCAGGCGGAAGGAGTGCTTGGGGATGTTGGTGTTGCGGCTGGCGCCGCCGAGTATCCTGATGCCGCAATCAATCTGGAAGCCCTCGCTCCCATCCGGGGTGATGTACTCGGCCGAGCCGGGACGTTCCCAGTTCACCCCCTCACCGCCGGGATTCGAATACAATCCCCGGGGCCCGAAAATATCATCGACACGCGCGACAATCGACAGGCTCGGCAGGGAGCGCAATCCTTCCCGAACGCCCTCGGTATAGGCCGGGTTGGTAGTAATCTGCGAATCCATCTCGTAATCAGCCCGCGGCGCGCCGGTCCAACGCGTTGGAAAACCCGCCGGGTTCATCGGCTGGGAGAGGACCCTGTCAGAGAAAATATAGCTGTGGGTGCTGATGCTCGATGGCAGGTAACCATCCCGGTAGGCGGCGGCGCGAACCGTCACCACGGCTCGCGCCGCGGACCCATCGACCTCCGCGGGCCGGGTATAGAGCTCCCCCCCTCCCGGCGTGGGATCTTCACCGTTGAGGGTGTAGTAGATGTTCGCCCCCTCCGTGGCGGTGGAGAGCTCCAGCAGGAACGCATCATCGTAGAGACCTCGCTCAAAATTGAAGACGGGATCCTCTACGAAGGAGACCCTCAGCTGGGCCTCGGGGTTCTCCTCGCCGGGACTGGGCGTGAAGAAATAGCCCGCCTGCCCGTCGGAGCCG
>JAKUSY010000147.1 GCA_022451445.1 Planctomycetota bacterium | reverse complement strand
GCCGCTTGCGGCGCGGAGAGGAGCAGCCGTTTTCGCTCATGAATCTTCTTCGCTCTCTTCGGCTGCCGTGGGCGGTCCGCTCTCGGAGGTCAGCAGCTCCATGTTGATCTTGCCGTGCTTGAGGAAGACGACCAGGGGGTAGAGGGCGCCGAGCATCGGCCTGGGGTCATCGGATGAGAAGAGGTCGTTGACGGTGCTCTTGTGCACCTTGAAGAGGTCCTGCACCGTCTCGGCGCGTCCCTTGACGTCGACGAAGTCCTTGAGGCCACCGAAGAGCTGGCGCAGGCTCTCGCGCCTGGAGCCCTCGCTGAACTCCTGTCGCGCGCCTTTCCAGGCTTCCTTCAGGTTGTCGCTGTGGGTCGAGCTCTTCGAGATCTCCTGCAGCGTGGCGAGCAGCCCGACGAGCGGAGCCTCGGTCTTGACGTCGTAGCTCACGTCCCCGGGAGAGTCGACCCGGCCGTCGACCGCCAGGCGGTAGAGAAGCCAGGGATAGTCCCAGCCCGACTCGACAGCCTGGGTGAGGCCGCCCCAGAAGCGCGGGTTGACCTCGATGAGCCAGGGGTCGTCCTCTTCATCCCCCGTCCAGCGGAAATCGATCTCGGCGACGCCGTGCCAGCCCTTGGGCCCCAGCAGCGCCTCGCAGACCGACTCCATCTTCTCGGCCTTCACCGTCTCGCGCACCACCCCGGCTCCCTTGTCGGCGGGGAACTGGCGGATGTTGCGGTAGGTCATGCAGGCGATGAGCTTGCCCTGGTCAAAGAGCGTGGTGACGCAATAGTCGTCGCCGGGCACACCCTGCTGGACGATGGGGTAGTCCTCCGGCGCGAGGCCGTAGTCATCTACGAGACTCTTGAAGTAGCTGATGAGCTCTTCGCGGGTGTCGACCTTGGCGATGCCGACGCCGGCGGCCGACTCCCGCAGCTTGACGAAGGCCGGCAGGCCGATCTCATCAGCGCGGCTCTCAAGCTCCTCGAGGCTCGCCGGGAAGATCGTCGGCGGGGCGCAGAGGCCGTTGTCCTGCGCATAGGCGGCGAGGGTGCCCTTATTGTGCACCTCCTCGATCTGCTCGATGGAGGGGATCGGCACCCGGATATGGGGCTCGAAGCGCTCGCGGTGCTTTGCGATGAGGTAGGTCTCCTTGTGGATCGGCATCAGCACGTAGGGCGTGTCGGGGTCATCGGGCTTGTGTTTGATAATCTCGCTTTCGAGCTTGTCGAGAAACTCCGCCGGATTCTTCGAGCAGTCGGGGTAGGTGAAGGTGCCTGTCGAGTATTTCGAGAAGGATGCCGGGGTCAGGGCGACCTCGTCGGCGGTGATGACCTCCACGCCGCGTCGCCCGAGGCTGCGGGTGGCCGCCAGCGACTGCCAGCCGCGCGCGTAGGTGACGATGACCCTTCCTGCCTGCTCAGTAGCCATTCCTGGTTTCTCCGTCCCGGGTATTACGGAGCCATACTAATCACAGTGCGGGGAGGGAACAACAGCAAATCGATACCCGCCCACGGGCATGGCTCAGGTGAAGAGCTTCCCGAGCGGCTTGCCCTGGTCGGTAAGCGGGACCGGGCGATTGGCGGCGTAGAGGTCGCCGGCGGGATCGATCCCGACGGCGTTGTAGACGGTAGCGAAGAGGTCGGGTATGGAGACGGGCTCGCTGAGAATTTTCTGGCCCAGCTCGTCGCTCTGGCCGACGACCTGGCCGGATTTCAGGCCGCCCCCGGCGAGAACGAGGCTGAAGGTCTTCGACTGGTGGCCGCGTCCGCCCCGTCCGTCAAACCCTGGCGGCCTGCCGAACTCGGTCGAGATCAGGATCAGGGTCTTCTCCAGCATCGAGCGTTTCTCGAGGTCCGTGACCAGGGTCGAGAAGGCCTTGTCGAGCTCGCGAATGAGGATGTGCTGGTTGCGCTGGCCCTCGTTGTGGGTGTCCCAGCCGGTGCCGTTGATGAAGTTCAGGTTGTGGGCCACCTCGATGAAGCGCACGCCGCGCTCGACGAGCCGCCGGGCCAGCAGGCAGCGCTGCCCGAATTCCGAGCCGTAGGACTCGCGCAGGCCGGCGGGCTCCTTGTCGAGCGCGAAGGCGCCCATGAACTCAGGCCCGGCCAGGCGCAGGCCGGCAACGCCGGCATCGCTGTAGTCGCGCACCGCGGTGTCGCCGCGGCGGCGCTCGAGGTAGGATTTCCGCAGCCGTCCGAGGAGAGCTTCACGGCGGCCCTGGCGCAGGGCCGAGATCGAAGGATTGCGCTGCAGGCCGGCGGGGCCGGTCTCGGTATCGGTCAGGTAGATGAAGCCGTGCTTCGCCCCGAGGAAGCCCGGTCCCCGGGTCAGGTTGGGGTAGCCCATCAGCACGTAGGGTGGGATCGCTTCGGCCGGTTTTCCCAGCTTATGGGCGACGACCGATCCAATCGATGGGTAGACCACCGTACCGCAGGTGGGCCGCCCGGTGTGCATCCTGTTGACCGCCGCGGCGTGCTCGTCGATGACCTCGTGATGGACCGAGCGCAGCAGGACGGCGCGGTCGAGGAGGGGCGCGCTTCGATGCAGGTGCTCGCAGACCCCGGCGCCATCGATCGCCGTCGGGATGGAATCGTAGGCCGATCCCGCCGTTTTCTTTTTCGGATCGCCGCGGCGCTTCGGGTCCCAGGTGTCGATCTGGCTGGCGCCGCCGCCAAGCCAGAGCATGATGACGTGTTCGGCCTTGCCGCGGGGGATGGGTGTCTTTTCCTCACACAGCGCCGGATGGACAGGGAGCGCGGCGCCGAGGCCGCCCAGGGCTCCGGCGGCGAGAAAATCACGCCGCGAGGTTGCACCCGCAGGTTTACGTTCCATCTGGGGAATCGCTGGTTTTCTCATGGCAGGAAGATGAATTCGGGTGAATTGAACAGGGCCCAGAGCATGTCCTCGTATCTTTCGCGCCAACCGGCGTCGATGCGCTTCGTTGGCGGGTCGCCCGCCCGGGCGAGGCGCTCCATCGCGAGCTTGATCCTGGTGGCCTCCACCGACAGGTGGTTGGACCAGGAGACGGCGTGGTGCGGGCGGGCTTTACGGCTGCCCGGGTCTCCACCGCTGGCGGCGATTCTCTTTTCGTAACCTTCTGCGAGGAGGCCGGTGAAAATATTCAGCTCCTCTGCGGACGGCTGTCTCGAGAGGACCGACAGGAACGTCTCCTCGACCAGGCGCGCCAGCGGCTTCTCCTCGAGGCAGAGGGCCGTGAGGGCGCTGTCATCGGAGAGGGTCGCGGCACGGTGGCCGATGATGCCGTTGGCGAGCGTCAGGGGCTGCAGGGCGGTGGGTTCGTGGTCGCGGGCGGTGAGCGGCGACTGCCGGGTCTCGCGCCAGCCGAAGGTCCTGAGCAGGTCGATGACGCTCTGGGCCACAGGTTTGGCGAGCGCCGGGCGGTCGCGCTCGTTGGAGAGCGAGGCGAACTCCCAGGCGCGCGCCGGGGTGCCGAGATTGAGGAAGGTGTCGATCGGGCGGCGGCCATCGATGTCGAAGTTCATCTCTTCGCTTCCGATCGCCTTGCCGGTTACCCGAAAGAGCGAGTCGACCAGCTGCTCGGCACTCATGCGCCGCCTGGCGGGCCCGGCGAAGAGACGCCTGGCGGGGGGCTGGAGCTTGCGTTCATCAGCGGCGGCCTCGCGCCCGTAGGCGCTTGAATTGAGGACCAGGCGGGCGACGGCCTTGAGGTCGTAGTCGTTGAGGATAAGCTCGCGCGCCAGCCAGTCCAGCAGGGCGGGGTGCGATGCCTCGGCCTTGTTCCAGTCGTCCACCGGCTCCACCAGGCCGTGCCCCATGTAGCGTTTCCACAGGCGGTTGACGATGACCCGGGCGAAGCGGGTGTTTTCACCCGAGGTGATCACCGCCGCCAGCCGCTCGCGGGTATCGTTGGCCGAGCGCAGGACGCTTTCGGGCACCTCCCGGGGAGCGATGGCCGTGAAGGGCCAGGCGGGTTTCACCTTCGAGCCGGGCGCCAGGGTCACCTCGACGATCATCTCTTCGAGCTCTTTTTTACTCCTGGGAACGCTGCTGGTTTTCGGCACCTGGAGTGCGCCGCGCTTCAGCATGGCGGCGAGGCTGAAGAGATCCTTCTGCTTGTAGGGATGGTAGGGCGCATCGTGGCAGCGGGCGCATTTGAGTTCCACGGCGAGGAACGCGGTGGAGAGGATGTGGGCCTTGGCGGCCATTGGAACGTCGTTCTGTGAGGCCATGGCGAAGCCGGCGGGGGCGCCGCCGTGCTTGCTGCCCCGCATGAGGACCAGCTCGGTTACCAGGCGGTCGAAGGCGAGGCCGTCGAGGAAGGCCTCGCGCAGCCACCAGCGGAAGGGACCCGTATTGTTGAGCTTGGGCTTGAGGATGCCGGGATTCTCGGCAAGCACGTCCTGCCAATAGGGTACCCAGTGGTCGGCCCAGTCCCGCGATGAGAGCATGCGCTCGACCCAGCGCGCACGGCGGTCTTCGCCCGGCGTGGAGAAGAAGGCGTTGACCTCTTGCAGGCTCGGGACGACGCCCCGGACATCGAGGCTGAGTCTTCTCAGGAAGCCCGCATCGTCGAGCAGCGGCGCCGGCTCGATGCCGGCCTTCTCGAGCCTTGCCCCGATGAAGCGGTCGATGGGGTTGGAGACCGTCACGCCGGGAGAAACCTCAGGAAGGTTCGGGGGCAGTGTCTTCGACAGGAGCTCCCGGGCCATCCGGTGGCGTTTATCCCAATAGGCATCCTCGCTGCGGCGGGCGCGGCGGCGGTTGCGGTTATCGAGGGCGTCGATTCGCCGGCGGGCTTTCGCCTCGGAAGCGAGCCAGGATTCCAGGGTGAAGGGCGCCGCCTCCGCTTGGCGGTTTTCGTCCGCCGGGGCGAGGATCTCGAAAGCACCCTCGCCGCCGGAGAAGGCGACGACCAGCTCGCCGAGCTCGGAGCGCAGGCCCTTGCCGCCGATGACCGCCTCGAGGAGGATGTCATGGAGTCCTTCCTTCAATTCCAGTTTCACGAGCTTCTCGGCGTGACCCGGCGGCAGCGGCGGATTGTCCGGATGCAGAGGAGCCCGGGTTTTCGGGACATCCTCGTGGCCATCGGCGTTGCGGGTCCGGAAGCGGGTCTCGGCGGCCAGTTTTCCATCTACGAACAGGCGGGCCGAATTGAACGAGCGCAGCAGGATCCGGCATTCTCCGGCGGGCAGGACCGCGCGTCCCCGGGCGCGAAGGAGAAACGGGTTAGAGCGATCGTTGATGAGTCCTGTGGCGGAGTATTTTTTCGGCAGGCGGCGAAACGCGAAGGCGGGTTCTTCGTACTCCTCGACCACCTTGCCGGTCTTTTCGGCTTTCCAGGAGCGCTTGTCGTCGATTCCCTCGATCAATTCGACAAGCACCCGGCCTTCCACCTGGGCAGCGGGTACAGGTGGATCGTCAGCTCGCAGCGCCACCCCTTGCGCCAGGAGGAGAATCAAGATGACTGACAGCGCTCGCGGCATGAAAAACTCCGGCAGGTGGGAGGAATCCGAGGACGGCGCCCATTGTACCGATTCTCCAGGGGGCGGGCGAGGAAAGTTGAAGATTCGCTCCCTGCCGCCGCTCCGGGACCCTGGGGTTGAAGCGGCTGCGGAGGATGAATATTCGGCGTTTCCGTCTCAGAGCAGGCCGGGGATCGGGTGCCCGTCGGTGATGAGCCCGCTGACGGTGGATGGGACGTCGGTGCGCAGGCGCATCGCGGTGGTGTCGAAGAGGGTGTGCATGACGGTGGCGAGCAGGTTCTCCGGGCCGTAGGCCTCGGTGGCCGGGTGGGCGCATTGGCTGTCGGAACGTCCGATGACCTGTCCCATGTTCAGGCCGCCGCCGGCGAAGCACAGCGAGGTCATGTTGCCGTAGTGGTCGCGTCCGCCCCGGCCGTTGATCTTGGGCGAGCGGCCCATCTCGCCGGTGATCACGAGCAGGATCTTCTCGCTCAGGCCGCGCTCCTCGACGTCTTCGAGGAAGGCGGAGACCGCGTGGTCGACCTGGTTGCCGAGCGGCTTCATACCGGTGAGGCGCGGCAGGCTGTTGTTGTTTCCGTGCATGTCCCAGCCCGCGTCGGCCACCGTGACGAATCCGCAGCCGGCCTCGCAGAGCCTGCGCGCCATCAACAGCTGCAGGCCGAGCAGGTTCGATGAGCGGTACATGTCGTTGTAGCGGTTGAGCACCTTCATGTCGAAGAGCTTGCTGGTGTCGTAGCGCTCGATGGTCTTCGGGTCTTCCTTCGAAAGGTCGAAGGCGTTGCCGACGCCGCGAAGAAGGATGTCGTAGGCCTGCCCGCGGTAGCGGTCGATCCCGTCGAGCTTGCCGCTCTCTTCAACGTTTCTGCGCCAGCCATCGAGAGCCGAGAGCAGGTTGCGGCGGCTCGAGAAACGGGACTGGGGCAGCCGTAATTCCATGTTTTCCCTGGCCGCTCCGCCGCCGAACGGGTAGAAGGCCGCGTAGGTGCTGCCGAGCGAGCCGGCGCTCGTCAGGCCCGGCAGCGCGTTCTTCTCGAAGTTGCCGCGCAGCTTGAGGTCCGGCTTGATGGCCTCGGGAAGTATCAGGGTGTTCGAAGGGATCCCGGTGTTCGGGTTGCTGGTGCCGGCGGCCCTGGCGTAGAGGGCGCTCATGGTCGCCTTCAGGGGATTGCGCGCGCTCACCACGTCCTGGTAGGTGTGGCCGCCGTTTTTCGACTGGTAGGAACGGACAATCGCCAGCTTATCGGCGAGCTTCCCCAGCTTCGAGAAGGTGCCTCCGAAGGTGATTCCCGGCAGCTTCGTCGGCACCTCGCCTGTCGTCGAGCGAATCTCCAAGGGGGCCTCCATCTTCGGGTCGAAGAATTCTATGTGAGAGGGGCCGCCCTGCAGGAAGAGGAGGACGACGGAGACGTCCCGCACGGAGCCGCCGGCCGTGGCGACCTCTTCTCTGGCCCGCAGCAGGTCGGGGAGAGTCAGCCCTCCGAGCCCGAGGGCGCCGATGCGGAGAACCTCTCGGCGGCTGAGCCCGGCACAGCTTTTATGAACACTCGGGTCTGTGAGGTTAAGCATCAGGATCCTCCAGCGGACCTGCGAAGCAGTAGGCGAAGCGGGTTCTTTTCTCTCGATGCGTGACAGGCTTTGCCGGGTATTCCGACGGCTTGTCTCGCTGACAACAATTTAAAAGCAGGGCTGGGGCTTGTACAGTTTTATGTCCCCCTCCTCTTTGAAACGGCCTGATTCGGCAGCTTCTTCAAGCGGGCATCTTTGCCGTGGGGCGTGGTCTGCGGGCCTTCTCAGGCTACGATAGCCGGCGGCGACAGCCCTGTCGCTTTTCCCCGAGCTGAAACTAAAGAGAGAAAG
>JAKUSY010000146.1:4905-7331 GCA_022451445.1 Planctomycetota bacterium | reverse complement strand
CCGGGTTCCCATCCTCTGGAATAACGACCAGTCGGGGATCACCGTAGAGTCGAGGACCATAGGCATGGGTCCGGCGCCTCACGCCATGGTCATGGAGGATCTCAACGGCGACGGCTATCTCGATATCGCCCCAGGAGATGGACTCGGCAGCTCGATCACGATCTTCCTCAATGATGGGGCCGGCAATCTCAGGCCCGGCGGCACCCGCACGGTCGCGGCGGGTGATTATCTCAACTCCATCGATGGAGGCGACTTCGACGGTGATGGTGACATCGACCTGGTCACGGGCGCCATCCAGGACAGGCGCATGCAGGTCTTCCTGAACAATGGCCAGGCCCGCTACGGCTCCCGGAGCCTGTACACCACCGGGGTGCGGCCCTTCATGGTCGAGGTGGGTGAATTGACCGGGGATGAGTTCCCCGAGATCGCCAGCGCCAACGAAACCGCGGGCACGATCACCGTGTATCTCAACTCAGGCAATGGAGACGGACGGTTCGGAGGGCGCCGGGATTATCGTGTCGGTCGTCTTCCCGTGGCCGTGGCGATGGGCGACCTCGACGGCGATGGTTACGAGGACGTCATCTCGGCAAACCGGGGCTCCCGTAATCTCTCCGTCCTGATGAACGAGGGCGACGGCAGCCTGGGCGCCGCGGTCAACTACACCGTGGACGGAACTCCGTGGTATGTCGTGACGGCGGATTTTGACGCCGATGGAGATGTGGATCTGGCCACCGCCAATCAGCCCAACCGCACGGTCGGCATCTTCTACAACCGCGGAGATGGGACCTTCGGCGAGGGCGTCACCTTTGATTCCGCCCATGGTCCCTATTCGATGGTCGCCTTCGATCTTAACATCGATGGGATCCCGGACATCCTGACGGCCAACCAGTCCGCCGACAGCGTCTCGGCGTTGATCAATCGCGGTGATGGAACCTTCAATCCGGCCGTCACCTACAATGCGGGTAATGCTCCGAGATTTGTCCAGGCAGGCGATCTCGATCTCGATGGTGATGTGGATTTCGTCGCCGCGGATCACGATGGAAGAACACTGACGTTGTTTCGAAACCAGGCGCCGGTGGAAAGCCGTGACACGCATCGCGAGGTCATCTGTACCGAGATCGACTATTACGATATGTCGACACCCTCACGCAGGGGCCGCGATCTGAAGTTCGTTCTGCCCTCGGATCCCTCCGACGAGTCCCGGCTTCCTCCGCTGTTTCAGAACGGCAGGCTGTTCGATCTGCACCAGGACTTTCTCACCGCGGTATTCCCCGATCGTTTCCCCCTGCTCGGGCCGGTTGAATACAACCGCCTGGTGGGCCTGCGCGAGACCCGCCAGTACTACATCGGCTCGGTAACGAGAATCGCATCACCTGGAGGACCGGTCTACGGCTTCAGCGTATTCACGGATATCAGCGAGAGCGCCTCGCAGATGCTTACTATCGAGGAGGTCCGGGAGATCTACCAGACTCTCCGCTCGGTCTTCGGCCTCGAGGTCCTCGCCTACGTGCCCGGCACCATCGCCGCCCGCGAGGCCGCGGTGGATTGGGAGGATCCCGGCTTCCCGATCTACCTCGATGTCGAGGGCTCCTCCGGTAGTTACGAATCCTATACCGAGGCTGTCGGCTACGGAACGGTCAGGGTCCTTACCGAGCAGGCCTTCGAGGAGGCGAACGACAACGGCGGTCTGAGCTTCCGGGATATTCTCATTCTTCCGCACGCTCCCAGGGATATCGAGGGAGTGGTCGCCGGCGTGATTACGGGTATGCTCCAGGGCCCTCTGAGCCACCTCGCGATCCGAACAGCCCGGCGCGGCTCGCCGAACGCCTTCGTCGAAGGCGCGGTGTCGGCTTTCACTCCACTGGATGGGATTCTGGTGAGACTGGAGGTCTCCGGCAGCGAGTATGACGTTCGTCCCGCGAGCTTCCAGGAGGCGGAGAAGTTCTGGGAGGCCAACCAGATCCGGCTTGGCGCCCCGCCGGCTCCCGATGCGGAGTTCGGAGCGCTGACCCGGCTGGGCGAGTTCGATTTCACCGCCGATGCCGCGGCCCTGGTGGGGCGCTACGGAGGCAAGGGCGTCAACATGGCGCGGCTTCAGAGCCTCATGACAGGTGAGTTTGAGCAATACCATGAGGTCGGCTTCGTGGTGCCGACCCGCTATTACCTGGAGTTCACGCGCAACAACAGGCTGTTCTCCGCCGTCGAGCCGCTGCGGATCGTTACCTACGAGGAATATATCGAGGAGCTCCTCGGAACCGACAGGTTCAGGAGTGATTCGGAATACCGGTTCGAGATGCTCGATCGGCTCCGTGATCATATGGACGACAACTCGACGGTCGATGCCGAGCTCGTTCGCAGCGTGGCGGAACGGATTGGCGAGGTCTTCGGTGAGACGGGCGACAGGGTCCGCTTCAGGTCTTCCTCGA
>JAKUSY010000146.1:0-4895 GCA_022451445.1 Planctomycetota bacterium | reverse complement strand
CGCTGATGATCTCGATAATGACAATGACGGTCCCTCGCGTTGCGATCCGGAGAACGACAACGAACGTGGAGTCGCCCGCGCCCTGCGGAAGGTCTGGCAGAGCGTGTGGAACTTCAGGGCCTTCGAAGAGAGGGAATACTTCGGGATCCCCCAGCAGGATGTCGCGATGGGCATCCTTGTCAGCCGGGCCTATGCCGATGAGCGGGCCAACGGCGTGATCTTCACCGGCAATCCGTCCAACCCGCTCGATGATCGCTATCTCGTCACCTCTCAGGTCGGCGATTCCAGCGTCGTGAGTCCCGAGCCCGGGGTGCTGGCGGCGCGGGATCTTCTCGTCGTGGACCAGGGGCAGGTGCTCGAGATCAACCGGGCCAGCAGCTCTTCCCTGCTGCCGGATGGACAGAATGTGCTGAGCGAAGCGGAACTCAGGGAGCTCGGCAACCTGATCTGGCACATCGAGAGCGAGCTGCCGATCGATCTCGGTGAGCACGATGCTTCCGAGGTCGTTTTCGATATCGAGTACAAGATCGAATCCAATGGTGACCTGGCCGTCAAGCAGGTCAGGCCCTTCCTGCGCAACGCGCAGCTGCCGCCCTCGCCGTCCTTCAGCCTGCAGATCGCCGCCAATACAGGTGCCTGCGTCGGCTTCGGAAACTCCAGCATCCAGAGGGGGGCGCTGCAGGTCCTGGAGCTCAAGAGCAAGGTCCGCTTGCGCCAGGGTGAGCATATCCTGCCGAGCTCGTCTCTTATCACGCCGATGGAGCTGATAGATGAGGTCCGCTTCGGTCCTGAAGGAAGGTTGCTGCAGCCTGTTGGACCCGGCATGCTTCGTGCCAGCCGTATCGAGAACACCAATGGGACGACCCGCCACAGGTTCCTCTTTGACCAGGTGTTCGCCATCGATGATGAGCTTCGTCTGAAGCTTCGCCTGTTCCTGCTCGAGCCCTTTACCGCCCGGGGTCCCGATGCCGTGCGCGAGGTCCTCGTCTTCAACGAGCTCTATGTTGAAGACACCATGACCTTGCAGGGAGAGATCACCTCGGTAGCCGATCCGGACCTCCGCCGTTTCATCGATTATTCTTCCTGCCGGTACGATAGCCTCGATCTCTGGGAGGTCAGCTCACAGCTCGAGGATGGAACGACCATCTCCATTCTCGAGAAATACCGTCCGCCCACCGAGAATGATGAGTTTGGTCCTATCCGTCTGCGGAGCGCGGATCTGAACATTCGTGGCCAGAGAAAGCGGGTCACCTCCTATTGGAAGCTGGTCTATTCAGCCTCCCGGCACAATACCTTTGTCCGGCATTGGGTCGTACTCGATCCGCCTGTGGAGGTCGAGGGTTTTGACCGCGCCGTGGCGGTCCTCGAGCTCGTGGCTCCGCAGCTCAACAGCCAGGGGGCCGTGCTCCAGGAACCCCTGGGGAGGTATCTTGACAGCGACTTTGAAGAGATCGGCCGTTCCGATGTCGCCTCCTATTCGCTGGATCTCTTTACGGATCCGCTGCCCATTCTCTTCCAGCGAGGAGATGTGGATCTCGATGGGAGCCTGAGCATCACCGATCCGATCAACCTCCTCGTCTTTCTTTTCGCCGAAGGTGAGGCTCCGGGTTGTCTCGATACGGGGGACGCGGATGATAGCGGGGAGCTCAATATCACCGATGCGGTCAACTCGCTCGGTTATCTCTTCCGCGGTGGAGCCCCCCTCCCGGCTCCCTTCCTCGAATGCGGGGTTGATCCTACCGAGGATGAGCTTGGTTGCGAATCGGAACCCGTCTGCCCCTGATCCCGCCTTCCCGGCAGTTTTTTCGGAACCTCGCCTCCGTTGTCGGTCTGCACTCATCTCGATTGACTTGCCCGGGCACCGGGACTACTCTCAGGTATCGAGAAATGAGAGTCTGAAGCCTTCTCCAATCTGTTGCTGAAGATTTACGAGGTTCATCCATGAAGAACTCGAGCCGCCTTCCCGCCGGAGGTCTTGTCCTGGCCTTTCTTTTCGCCTTCGCTTGCGTCCCGGACCTCTTCGCTCAGAAAGATGAGGGAGAGGCTGATGGGAATCTCAACGGCTGGGGCAAGCTCGGCAAGAACGTATCCGGCTCCGAGTCGTTCTACGATTTTTCCTACTTCTTCAAGGATGAGCGCGGCAGGAAGAGGTCCGCCAAGGCCTTTGTCCAGATCTCTGAGAAGACGACCCTCTATCTCGACCGGGTCGTGAGAATCCCGGATCACAAGCAGCGCGCGAAGGCTCGCATGTTTGCCCGCGCAGTCGAACAGGAGGTTCGCGGAGGTCCACCCGGTGGAGGGGGGGGGAATGTCGGGCAGGGGAGAACCGGGACCGATCGCCAGATTCAGAACGCGCAGCTTGTCATCCTCGGAGCGGGTGTGGAGGTGAACGAGAGCTATGAGGATAAGAAAGACAAGCATCTGAAGTGGCTGGATGCGACAGTGGAATCCAGCAATGCCGGGCTCTCGGTCAGCTACAAGGGCAATACCTACCGGGTTACCATCGACCGCAAGGCGCCGATCATCGTTCGCACCAAGGTGGAACCCAAATTTATCAAGAAGGCGCGGTACATCCATGTCCTGGGCGCCTCCTCAGCTACCCGTCCGAAGACCAAGAGCAGAAGTGACGCCGCCAAGGCGAGCTTCGACTCCGAGCGCGTCATCATCCTGGATGCGCGGTCCATCAGGGCCATTCCCCTGATCTTCAAGTAGGATCGAGTCCACCGGATTTCTCCCGTCACAGCCCCTTGACCTCCGGGCCTCTCTGGGTCACGATGCGTTCTCGGTCCTGGTCAACGAGGACCTTCCGGGTCGTGAATGCCGTGGCGTTGGTGAGAGAATCATGGTGACGAGTGGTACTGTAGAGCAGGGGCATGAGCAGGTGAACGAGCCCGCCGTGAGGGCGTTCCTCGTCGATACAGCTCGCGCGGTCAAAGCCATGAAGGCCAGCTGGCTGCGAGTGGCGCTCAACCTGAAGCGGATTCGCGATGACGAGCTCTGGCGTTACGCGACACCCTCCTGTGAGAATTTCGAGGATTACGCCTTTGGCGTTCTCAAGCTCAACAAATATGTGGCCCGGAGAATGCTCAAGGCCATGGACTATACCGCCAGGAAGCGTCCGGACATGGTTCATGACGTCTCCGAACGGCTCGAGCGGGGTGAAGAGGTCGTTGTTCCTTCCTACCAGGTGGTGAACAACCTGAGACTGGCCGAGGAAAAGTTCGAGGGTCGCGAGGGAGAGTTCCGGGACCTCGAATCGAAGGTATTCGAGGAGGGAATCGGCCGGGTTACCTTCAAGCGTGAGGTGGACAATATGCTCGCCGCCGGGGATGAGGGTTCCGGCGTCATGGAACTCCCGGTCGACAGGCTCCAGCCCGAGGGTCCGCCGGACCTCGGCAGGCTGATTGAGCGCCTCAAAGACATCCAGGAGGAGCTCTCTCGCCTGGGCGTCTCCAGCGAGTCGGGAGAGCTGTTTTCACGGCTCCTGGAATCTCTCGAGGCGCAGAAGAGCCGAGGTTGAAACGGGTAGAAGTCACCTCTTCGTTCCAGGTCCTTGTTCAGGGAGAAAGACATGCCGCTGGACCCGCAGGTAGAAGAGCTTCTGGGTGAGCTCGCGGCGCTGGGCTTCCCGGCGCTCGAGGATTGTACGCCGCAGCAGGCTCGCGAGAACCTCTCCAGCCGGATTTCGGAGTTTTCTGAAACCGGGGATATCGCGTTCGTGCGGGATGGACTCGTTCCCGCCGAAGAGCTCCCGGGCGGGCTGCCCGCTATCGCCTACAGGGAATACAGGCCTGATGACAGCCCGGTCCTGCCGGCGCTGGTGTATTTCCACGGCGGTGGATGGGTTCTCGGCGATCTCGATACTCACGAGGGGGTCTGCAGGGCGCTGGCCAACGCGGCCGGGTGCGTGGTCTTCAGCGTGGACTACCGCCTGGCTCCTGAGCACAGGTATCCCGCCGCGGCGGATGATTGCTACGGGTTCACCAGGTGGCTGGCGGAGCACTCGGAAGACAAGGGTGTCGATGCGCAGAGGATCGCCATCGGCGGCGACAGCGCCGGGGGCAACCTGGCCGCGGTGGTGGCGTTGATGGCGAAGGATGCCGGCCTGCCGGCGATCCGCCTCCAGCTCCTGATCTACCCGGTCACGGACTATTGTCTCGACACTCCGAGCTACCTCGAGAACGCGGAGGGCTACGGCCTGACACGCGAGGGCATGCGCTGGTTCTGGGGTCACTACCTCGCCCGCGAGGAGGAGGGTGCCGAGGCCAAGGCCTCGCCGATTCGCGCCGAGAGCCTTGCCGGGCTGCCTCCCGCTTACGTTATCACGGCCGGATTCGATCCTCTTCGTGATGAGGGGGATGCCTACGCGGCGAAGCTGATCGAGGCCGGCGTCCCGGTCGAGCTCGATCGCTACGAGGGGATGATCCACGGCTTCTGCATCTATCTCGGCCGGCTCGATGAGGCCGGGGTGTCCGTGGCCAGGATGGCGGCGGCGCTGCGGAGCAGCTTCGGCTTCGAGGGCTGAGGCGGCGGTATCTCCAGGGCCCTCAGCGGGCGTGGTCGAGGACGATGATGGTCGTCTCTGCCGGCAGGGTGTAGCGGCTGACGATGAGCTCCGGGCAGCCGGGGGTCTCGACCGGGAATCCGTCGCAGACTGCGAGGAAATCCCCGACCGGCTGGAGGTCGAGGTTGCATTTCGGGGTCTTGTAGTGCATCGGCAGGACCAGGGGAGGCCGGGTTCTTGCCACCAGGTCGGCGAGATCATCCACCTTGATGGTGGGGGGACCCTCGGAGAGGGCGAGCAGAACGTCGATATCCCGCAGGAACTCAAGCGCATCACCTTGGAGGGGATGCCCGATGTCTCCCTGGTGCGCTACGGTGACCTTCTCGAGCTC
>JAKUSY010000145.1 GCA_022451445.1 Planctomycetota bacterium | reverse complement strand
GCCGGAAAGATTTCACGCGGCCTGTCTCTACAACGATCCCTCCGAGCTGCCGGGCATGCTGGCTTCTTTTCTGCGGGAGCCGCCCGCCGACCTCGCCGGGGAGCTCCGGCAGGCCACCGCCCGCTACCATTGGCAGAAGCTCGCCCCTGAGCTCGACTCGCTCCTCGAGGGGCTCGCCTGATCAGGCGCCCCCGGCAGGCCCATCGCTTCCGGAGCCTTCAATTTCCCGCAGCCGCTTTTCCAGTTTTCTGATTTTTCGTGCGTACTCCGGCAGCTTTTTCAGCAGGGCGTAGACCTTCTTGGTGGAGCCGGCCGGCCGAGCCGGGGTGCCGAGATAGACCTGGCCCCCCTCGAGATCCTGCATGACTCCGCTTCCGCCACCGACGATCGCCCCATCGCCTATCGTGGCGTGCCCAGTCACGCCGGCCTGGCCCGCCAGGGTAACGTAATTTCCCAGGCGGGAGCTCCCGGCGATTCCGACCTGCGAGATCAGCAGGCAGTGCTCACCGATTCGGCAGTTGTGTCCAATAACCACCTGGCTATCGATCTTTGTGCCCTTTCCGATAAGGGTTGAGTCGAGGGCGCCGCGGTCGATGGTGGTGTTCGCCCCGATCTCGACATCGTCTTCGACAATGACACTGCCAACCTGCTCGACCTTTCTGTGGATGACGGGCTCAGCCGGATTGCCCGTATCTTCCTGGGCAAAACCGTACCCATCGGCGCCGATAACGGCGCCGCTGTGAATGATGACCCGGTCTCCCAGGGCGCAGTCGTGATAGATGTGCACGCCGGGATAGATGAGACAGTTTTCTCCAATGGTGGTTCCGGGCCCTATCGTGGCGCCCGGGAATATCTCGGTGGCGGCCCCGATGACGGCTCCATCTCCTATCCATGCGCCGGGTCCGATCCCAGCGCCTTCGCCGATGACCACGTCTCTGCCGATGATGGCATCGGGCGAGACATCTTCGAAGAGCCGTTTTCGCGGATGGAAAATCTCGAGCGCCGACGCCCAGGCGACAAGGGGCTGGTCGACGCGGATGATATTCAGCGTCGCGGGCGCCTCCTGCTCTCTATCCACCAATACGCAGCCGGCCTTTGTTGACTCCAGCTCGTTCTCCAGCTTCCTGTTGTCGAGAAAGCTGAGGTCTTCGGGGCCTGCGTTGGCGATGGATGCGAGGGATGCGATGGAGTAGTCCGCATCGCCAACAAGGGCTCCATTGACGAGCCCTGCGAGTTCGCTAAGGTTGTGCTGGGTGCTCATATCAGGCCCAGTTTACAGGTCTGCGGGGAGGAGGAAAAGGGGAAGGAGTCATGGAAAGAGGCAAAGGCTTCTCCCTGAAAAGCCCCCAGATTGCTCAACAACACGGGATTCGATGTATATTAGCAACCTATTCCATCCTCTATTTCAAGGTGCCAGCCATGTCCGGTGACAAGAGCCCCAGGATGTACGACTCGATGGCCCAGGCCTATCACCTGCTCGGGCAGCATGACCTGGCCGTGGAAACCCAGAGGATGGCGCTTCATTTCCTTGGTGACGATGACAGCCCCCTGGGAAGAGAGATGTCGGAGCGTCTCCAGGATTACCTCCGCGCTGCGGAGAAGAGCCCACTGGAGCAACCCGCTCCCAGGGAGGGCGAATGACTCTCGCGGCCCTTGCCCTTGCCGCCCTGTTGTCGGCTCCGGGAGCAGGTGAGAACGACAGCATCGAGGCCCTGCTCGAGGCCGGGGACTTCGAGGCCGCAGCCGCAGCTCTCGAGGGCTCTCTTGCTGACCCCGGGGGTGGGACGGAGAGCGCCCTGCTGCTTTCGGAGTGCTACCTTCAGATGCGGCTGCCTGAAAAGGCGGCCGGGGCGCTGGCTCTTGCGCCCCCGGCGCTGAGGGCCGAGCCGCGATACAGCTACTGTATGGCGGAGGTGCTTGCCTCCAGGGGGGAGACCGTTGAGGCCGAGAAGCTGCTCGAGAAGGCGGTGGGCGCCTCCACCGATTTTCGTTCCGCCTTTCGGCTGGCGGTTCTTCTCTACGAGCGTGGCGCTTATCAGCGCGCCGAAAAGATACTGGCAAGGCGCGCCGGGAGAGATCCCCCTGATTACTATTGCGCCATCTACCGGGCTCGCTCCCTCCTCGCGCTTGACCGTCCCTCCGAGGCGATCGAGGCTCTCTCGGTCCTCCACACTGCCCGGAGTACACCGTAGGTCCATTACCTGAGGGGGAGGGCGAACTATCTGCTGGCGAAATACTCCGTTGCCGCCGGGCATTTTCGCCGTGCCCTGGGCGAAGACAAGGCCTATCTCGAAGCGGCTTTTTCCCTCTCTCTGGCGCTTCGAAGAGCTGGTGACAAGGAAGACGCCGATGCGGCGCTGGGGAATTTCGTCAAGCTCCAGAAGGCCGATCGGAGCCGATTGCGAAGGGCGAACCTGCGGTCGCAAAAATGCAGGCGAGAGCCCGCCAGCGTGGATGCGTGGGTCGAAGCGGGTGAGTTCCAGCTGTCTACGGGAGACAGCGACCAGGCGCAGAGCCACGCCTGGAAAGCTCTCTCGCTGAGCCCCCGACAGGCCAGGGCCCGGCTGCTGCTTGCGAGGGCTCTCCGACAATCCGGAGCTTACGGCCAGGCGGCTTTGCATTACCGAAAAGTGATCAGCCAGGCGCCTGGGAACAAGATCGCCGAAGATGAATTACGGGAAATGATCCGAAAGCATGCAAGACAGTAACCTCTTCTCTCTCCGGTGGTGTTTCGTCCTGGCCCTGCTGTCGGCCGCCGCCGTGATGCCAGGCTGCTTTAGGAACTCATCTTCGAAACAGCCCGCAGCTCTGCATTTTGTGGACCGTGCGGCAGGGGCAGGACTGGATCGTAGCCTCGTGTCCGGGGGTCGCCACAAGCTGACTATTGTCGAAAACATCGGTACCGGGGCGGGTGTATTCGATGCGGATGGGGATGGGCTCCTGGATCTTTTTCTTCCCAACGCGGGAAGCCTGGCGGACGGCAAGGTTCTGCCCGGCCCCGGCCCGGCCCTCTACAGGCAGTCTTCGTGGGGGAGGTTTGAAGAGGTCTCAGCCGAGCTGGGGATCGAGTTTGAGGGGTGGGGGACGGGTGTCGCTGTGGGGGATTATGACAACGACGGCGACCAGGACCTCTTCCTGTCCTGCTGGGGCCCCGACCGGTTCTGGGAGAACAGGGAGGGGCGGTTTTTCGAGGTGAGCAAGAGAGCGGGGCTCGATCATGCGGGGCTCAGCACCAGCGCCGTATTCTTCGATTACGACCTCGATGGGCTGCTCGACCTCTATGTCGCCGGCTATCTGCAGTTTGACCTGGAGGCTCTCCCCAATGATGGTGAGCCCTGCATCGAAGGAGCCGCCCGCGTAGCCTGCGGGCCGGATTTTTACGAACCCGCGGCCGACAGGCTCTACCACAACGAGGGTGGGGGCAGGTTCCGTCTGGTCTCCGGGCAGGCGGGGATCAGCGCCGGGGTCGGCGGCTACGGGCTTGGGGTTGCGGTCGATGATTTCAACCTTGATGGCCTGCCGGATCTCTACGTGGCCAATGACTCGACCGAGAACTACCTGTGGATGAATGCCGGAGCTGGAAAGTTTACGGACGAGGCGCTGCAGGCGGGGGCGTCCCTTGGCCCGGAGGGGCAGGGGCAGGCGGGGATGGGCGTGGCCATTGGAGATTACGATGGAGATGGACTGCGGGATATTTTCGTTACCAATTATTCCCAGGAACAGAACGCTCTCTATCGCGGCGCGGAGGGTGGGGGGTTTATCGACAACTCCAACGGGTGCGGTTTTTCCGGGGAATCCTACATGGCGCTGGGCTGGAGTACCTTTTTCGCGGATTTTGACAACGACTCTGATGACGATCTGTTCGTGGCCAACGGGCACGTGCATCCCGCGGCCGATCAGGTGAACTCGTCCCTGAGCTACCTGCAACCCTGTTTTTTCTATCTCAACGATGGAGAGGGGCGCTTTGAATTGTGCCCGGAGTCAGTCGGGCAGGGTGCTGTAGAGGCGCGCGCCCATCGAGGGGCCGCCGAGGGGGACCTCGATGGAGATGGGGACATAGACATTCTCATCAGCGTCCAGGGGGGACCCCCTGTCCTTCTCGAGAACCGTACGGCAGGGGCCGGCAACTCTCTGCTGATCGCACTGGTGGGGAGTGAGAGCAACCGCGACGGTATTGGCGCCCGGCTCACGGGGCGGGTGGGCGGCAAGGTGAGCACTAGAAGGGTCGGTCGGGGCGGGGGCTATCTCTCGGCGAGCGATGCCCGGGCGCATTTCGGCCTTGGAGCCTCCGGCCAGCTCGATTCATTGGAGGTCTGGTGGCCATCAGGGCGAAAGGACACCCTGGCAGGGCTGGAGGCCGGAAATCTCTACAGGATCCACGAGTCCAATGGCAGGGCCGAGGTGGTTCGAAAACTTTCGCGAAGGCCTTGAGCTCAGGGTCTGCCGAGGCCCGCCTTGAGAATGTCCTCGAGGGCTTCGCGGTCCTCGCTGGCCAGGGGCAGGAGAGGCCGCCTGGTTTCGCCTCCGCTCATTCCCAGCAGGTCATGGGCGTGTTTCAGGCCGGAGATGCCGTAGCGCACGGTGACCGCCTGGTTTACCGGGAGCAGTTTCTGCTGGAGCGCCCTTGCCTCGGCCGCCCGGCCTTCCTCGAAAAGATCGCAGAGGGTGACACATTCTTCCGGGGCGATATTGGCGAGCGCCAGCACTCCTCCGGCCGCTCCAAGAGTCAACCCGGCCAGCAGTATGTTGGCGGTGCCGACATAGATCGTGAAGTCATCAGGGCAGTCCGACAGGCATCTGGTTAGAAATACCATGTCCTGGGAGGTGTCTTTCATACCGATGATGCCCGGGTGGCCGCTGAGCCGCCGGACCATGTCGGCCTGGAAGACGATCGGAGAGAATTTCGGCACGTGGTAGAGAAGGACCGGGATCTCCGCGGCGTCAGCTACGGCCCTGTAGTGTGTTTCGAGGACGGTCGGGGTCATCGCTTCCTTGTAGTAGGAGGGAGGGACGACCAGCGCGGCATCGGCGCCGGCCGCGGCGGCGCGATGGGTCGATTCGATGGTCGCCCGGGTGGACTCTCTCCCGGTTCCGACGATGATGGCTTTGTCTTCCGCCCTCGAGGAGACGGCTGTCTCGATGACCTCAACGGCTTCTTTGTCGCTGAGGTAGACACTCTCCCCGTTGGAGCCGAGGACCACGTAGCCCGCGAGCCGGGTGTCGTTCAGGATCTCTATATTCGCCCTGTAGGCATCCCGGTCGAACTCTTCATCCCTGAAGGGGGTTACCAGGGGAGGGAAGATACCCGATGGCAGTACGCTCATCTTGTCTCCTGCTTGTAGGTCCCGTTGTTTGCCGGCCGAGGTCAGGCCCCCTGCCCTAATCGACCGATGACTGGAAGGTCGTCGGCGAGAGGCCGTACGTAATCGAGGAAGGCCGCGGTGACATCGTTGCCCGTCTCGCTGATGAATTCAGCCGGCATCTCCTTGGTGTATTTTGCCACCTTGTCCAGGTCGGTCATGAAGAGCTCAGAGCCGTAGCGGCCGGAGAATTCCGTGCGGCGTATGCAGACCGTGCCGCTTGAGAGATCTCCCTCTACCATCGATTTTACGGCGAAGGCTCCGGCCGCCCGGGCTTCTGCCGCATCCACCTCGGAGCGGATGCCTGGGAAACAACGCTGCATGTATCCCAGGGTGTCAGCTCGAACTCTCGAGGCGGCGGACACCTTATCCTTGACGAGATTGGAGAGGTAGTCTCCAAGGGCGCCGGTGCCGGAAAGCTGGATATTGCCGTGCGAGTCCTTCTCGCCGCTGGTAAAGACCGGTGATCCATCAGGGCGGCTGATTCCCTCCGACACGGCTATGACGCAACGCCCGATGTCGTCGAGGCAGGCGGCGACATCGTCGATGAAGCGCTCTTCATCGAAAGCGACCTCAGGCAGGTAGATGAGGTGGGGGCCATCCGTCTCGGCCTGTCTTGCCAGGGCGGAGGCTCCGGTGAGGAAGCCGGCGTGCCGACCCATGATGACGTCAATTTTCACGCCTTTGAGGGCTGCATTGTCGAGGTTGTCCCCCATGAGGGCGAGGGCAACGAATCTCGCGGCGCTTCCGTAACCCGGGCAATGGTCCGTTTCACGAAGGTCGTTGTCGATAGTCTTGGGGATGTGGCAGACCCGGAAGTCGTAATCCTCCCCGCGGGCGAGTTCGTCTACAATGTGCGCGGTCTCGGCGGTGTCATTGCCGCCGATGTAGAAAAAATATCGGATGTCGTGGGCCTTGAAGACATCGATCAGCTCCTTGCAGTCTTCCTCAGTAGCTTTTTTTCTTACCGAGCCCAGTGCGGCTGAGGGCGTCCTGGCGACCCGCTCAAGGGTTTCCGGTGTCTCAGCCGTAAGGTCGATCAAATCGCTCGTCAGGAGCCCCTCAAGGCCGTGACGAGCCCCATACATATGGCCGATTTCCTCATACTTTGCTGATTCGAGGATCGCTCCAACCAGGCTTTCATTGATAACGCATGTGGGGCCACCAGATTGGCCAATAACCGCGTTTCCTTTGATATTGGGCAAATTAACTCTCCAGGGAACTCAGTCGTTTCTGACTCTTCGTTTTGAATGAAGTTCAGAATTATCTATGAAACTGCGCCAGTAGAAAGAAGAAAAGTTGATTCAGCTGCCGATCTCGATTTCCAGTGAGAAGTGGGTGATATTTAGCCGTATTCTGATTTGAGAAATAAATATAGCTATTCTCTAAGCACTTATTATTTAACAAATTAGGTTATTTTTGATCAATGAGTACAATTTCCGGCCAAAAATTAGCCGAAACAGGGGCTTGGGACTGTGCACGGCCAGGAGGTGATCAAGCCTTTAAATTCAATTGGTTAAATAACTTAAGATAAATTATGCGGGCATTTTTCAAATGGAATGGACCTTGCTAATATCCCATCCAGTTCGCAGTGATCTACAAGGCTTTCAACCCGTGGAGCTGTGGTTAAAAACGGACGGATTTACACCGGAAGGTGTGAGATAAGAAGGAGTCTGAGAGTTGAGGGAGGATAGCCTCCTTTTGGGCGGGTCGGATATTTTCTGACCGCCCTTTAGGGTCGAAGGAGGCAGGTTCAAACACCCCATTTCTCCTTTTACTTGCTTCATTTCTTACGGAAGGGCGTCAGCTTGCTGGCGCTCTTTTTTTTGCCCCAGGGGCTGGGGCCCTCTCCCGAACATTTCACGAAAATAGACTTGTCGCAACGGTGGGCGGTGCTTATTATCCGTCCGTGTTTTCCGCCATGCGGGGCCTGAGCCTGCCGGGGGAGACCGTCGTTGAGATTCATTCCGGCATGGAGTGAGATAACCACTTCAGGCAGGGGCCAGGCCTGTCGGG
>JAKUSY010000144.1 GCA_022451445.1 Planctomycetota bacterium | reverse complement strand
CGCCTGTATATCGACGCGCTCAAGAAGTTCCTCGATGCTGGAGCGAAGGAAATCAAGGACAGCGACAAGCGGGGGGAGCGGGAGAAAAAGAGACGCCGGGATTATCTCAAGGCGCTTGATCGTATCATCCAGAAGTATCCAGAGGACCTCGAGGCGCGCGCCTTCCTCGTATGCCATATGTGGCAGAGCTCGTGGCGTGGAGTTCCAATTACCAGCCACGTGGCCGTGGATGGTCTTGTTGACCAGATTCTCCGGCAGGAGCCCATGCATCCGGCGCATCACTTCAGGATCCATCTCTGGGATAATGAGAAGCCTGAGCGGGCCATCGCCTCGGCCGCCAGGAGCGGGCAGGCCTCGCCTTCGATCGCCCACATGTGGCATATGGGCGGCCATATTTTTTCCAAGCTCAAGCGCTACAACGATGCTGCCTGGCAGCAGGAAGCTTCCGCCAGGGTAGATCACGCGCAGATGATGAGAGACCTGGTCCTGCCGGACCAGATTCACAACTTCGCCCACAACAATGAGTGGCTGATTCGAAATCTCGTCAATGTCGGCAGGGTGAGCGAGGCCGCCAGCCTGGCCAGGAACATGATCGAGCTGCCGAGGCACCCGAAATACAATACCCTCGGCAAGGGGGGCTCGAGCGCCAAATATGGCCGCCGGCGCCTGTTCGAGGTTCTCTACAAATACGAGCTCTGGGACCAGCTCATCGAGCTCTCGAGGACGCGCTATCTGCCCCCGACCGGGATCGAGGAGGAGCAGGTGAAGAGGTTGAGACATCTTGGTACGGCCTATATTCGCAAACAGGACACGGAGAACGGTATCTCTGTCCTGATCAGCCTGAGAGATCGCCTCGATGACATCGAATCGGAGAGGGAGCGGGCGGTCCAGCGCGCGGAAGATACGGAAAAGGAAAAGATAGAGCGTGAGCGGGCCGGAAAAAAGGACGGGAAAGCCGAGGAAGGGGAGGGTGGCGGAGGGCCTGGCGCGGAAGAGAAGAAACGCATCGAGGAGGCCGGAAAGAAGGCGAGGAATCCATTTCGTTCTCGTCTCGGCCCCCTGAAAAAAGCGACAGCGGAGATCGAGGGCCATCTTGCCGTTCTCGAGGGCGACCTGTCCACGGCGCTTGGAAAGTTTCGTGAGGCCGGCGGGATGAATGAGCTCTATCTCGCGGGAATCGAGCTTCAGTTTGTCGACAGGCGGGAGGCGGAGCTCGCCGGGGCTGAAAAAGAAGAACGAAAGAAAGACAAGCTTCGCAGCCGGGAGAAAATACTCGAATGGGCGCAGGGCCATGTCGCCCGGCGCAAGGGAGAGGCGTTGGCGCTGGCGGGGTACATCGAGCTCCTCTGGAGCGCGGGCGAGAAGGAAAAAGCCGCGGCTGAGTTCAAGGTTCTCAGGGGCCTTTCAGGCAAGCTCGATCTCGAGACGCCGGTTTTCAAGCGTCTCCACCCCATAGCCCGTGAGCTGGGCCATGGGGGCGACTGGCGGCAGAAGTACGAGATTCCAGCCGATGTGGGGACGCGTCCGGACCTGGGCACTCTCGGACCCTTTCGCTGGCAGGCGCCCGCGGCGCCCCCCTGGAAGCTTAAGGACTCGAAGGGCGCGGAGCTGAGCCTGGCCTCCTACAGGGGCAGGCCGGTCTGCGTTATCTTCTATCTCGGCTACGGGTGTATTCATTGCGCCGAGCAATTGCATGAGTTCGCCCCGAGGCTGAAAGATTTCCAGGCGACAGGTCTCGAGGTGGTCGCCATCAGCACCGATGACCAGGAGGGTCTCAAGAAGTCCCTGGAGGCCTATGAGAAGGGGGATTTTCCCTTCCCACTGGTGGCGAATTCCAGCCTCGATGTGTTCAAGGCCTACCGGGCCTACGATGATTTTGAAGACCTCGCGCTCCACGGCACCTACCTGATCGATGGCAAGGGAGCCATCCTGTGGCACGACATCAGCTACGAACCCTTCATGGATCCCGGGTTCGTTCTCTCGGAGTGGCTGAGGCTTTCGGGAAGACGCCTCCCTCCCTCCCTGGAGTGGCGTAAGAAGCTCTGATAGAAGTCTTTAAAGCGCGCCGGCAAGACATCTTGTTAATCCTCTGTTTTGGCGTGTAAAGTAGTGTTTGCCTGTGTTGTCCGGAGGTTGGATAGTAGCGCAGTTATTCGGGGCATTTTGGATATGCGAGATTTACGAACCCTCTTTTTTACTGCCGTGCTGATGGGCTTTTTCGTGGCCTCGGCGCCGGCTAAAGCCCAGGTTGTCATCAACGAATTCCTGGCAGACAATGCCCTGACGAACTTCGATGATGATGGGGACAACGAGGACTGGGTCGAGTTGCTCAACCTCGGCGATGAGGATGTCGACCTGGAGGGCTACTCTCTCAGTGATGATCCGGACAATCCCAGCCGCTGGGTATTTCCCTCCGTGATCCTTCCGTCCCGCAGCTACCTGCTGGTCTGGCTCTCCGGCAAGGACCGCCACGTCCCCCCGCCTGAGGCGATAGAGGACAATGGCGCCACGATGGCTTTTGAGCCGGTCTTCGTCAGGAGAGGTGCACAGTGGGATTACCGGGTCGCCGATCCTGATGAGGCGGGTCCGCCCGAGGGTTGGAATCTTCCCGGCCAACCCTTCCCCGGCAGCAGCCGTGGCACCGCGGGCTTCGGCTACGGTGACGGGGATGATTCGACGGATGTTCCCGAGAACAGCAACGCCGTCTTCACGCGCCGGGAGTTCGAGGTCCCCAACCCCGCCGCCGTCACCAACCTGGTGTTGAGCATCGACTACGACGATGGTTTTATCGCGTTTATCAACGGGGTTCGTCTCGCCGAGGGCAACGCTCCCGCTGGAGAGGTTGACTTCAGTATCGAGGGCACCTCGAAACACGAAGCCGGAACCGCCGAGACCTTCGATCTGAGCGCGGGAATCGAGGCCCTGGTCGAGGGTACGAACGTTCTCGCTGTCATAGGACTGAACACCCTGGACCCGGGCAGCTCCGACATGTCGCTTCACGCCGAGCTGGGCATTGTTCCCAACGTGCTTCACGCCAATTTCAGTATCGAGAGAGAGGGCGGCGAGGCGATCCTTCTGAGCAGCCCCCAGGGTGAGTTGCTCTCCGGAATCGCCTATCCGGAACAGACCGAGGACCATTCCTATGGTCTCAGCCCCGATGGCACCGGCGAGTGGCATTACCTCCTGACCCCGACTCCCGGGGCGGCCAACAACACCCGGGCCTTCGATTCGCCGATCTCGACGAACGTAGAGCTCAACCCTCCCCCGGGTTTCTACGCGGGCTCGCAGCAAATCGTGATGAGCGCGGAACCGGCTGACCTGCTCCAGATCCACTACACCACCAATGGAAGCGAGCCGACCACCGCCAGCGGGCGCTATACCTCCCCGGTTCGCATAACCGGGAACACGGTTTTTCGGATCGCGGGCTTTATCGAAGGCGGCGAGAGGGCTACCTCCGTACGCTCGGCAAGCTATTTCATTCCCGGCCGGTCCTTTACGGGCAGCCAGATTGACCTGCCGGTCCTCTCGATCTCCATGCCGGCCGATGATTTCAGCACCGTGCACAATTCGAGCGGTGCCCGGGGCAGGGGCTCGGAGCGTGAGGGGTATTGGGAGTATTTTGATGAGGCTGGGGATCTGCGGATCTCGACCGGCTTCGGGCTCAGGCTCCATGGCGGCGCCGGCCGAGGCGGCGGTTTCACCACCAAGAAGGCCTACAAGGCCTATTTCAGGGGGGTCTACGGCGATAAGAAAATGCACTACCCGGGCTTCATGCCCGATTCCGATGTGGAGGATTTTGACAAGTTCGTCCTGCGCTCGGCTTTCAACGATGCGATCGGCAGAAACGGCAGCGGCTCCCTGCTGCGCGACGAGCTGATTCGCGACCTCCACGGCATGATGGGCGCTCCCTATTCGCACGGCACCTGGTGCAACCTCTACGTCAACATGGCGTACCGCGGCATCTACAACATCGTCGAGCGCATGGACGAGGAGTTCATGGAGTCTTATTTCCCCGACGAGGGAGATGACTGGGACGTCATCAAGACAGGTAACGATGTCCTTGTCGGCGACAGTCGGGAGTGGAACAGGATCGGGGACTTCATCAACCAGAATGACTTCTCGAGCAACGCGGTCTACGAGGAGTTCGGTGAGTTCGTCGATATTCCCAATTACACCTCCTACATGATCGTAAATATGTGGGCGCAGAATCACGACTGGCCTCACAACAACTGGTACGCCGCGCGTTCGCGCATAGAGGGAGGCAAGTGGCGCTTTTTCTGCTGGGATGCCGAGTTCGGGATCAGCCTGAGCCCCGGGGGATATTCCAGCGACACCTTCAGCTTCGTCTTCGGGCGCAACGGGCGCCTGTCGTTCATCATCGACGCCCTGGTCGACAATGTCGGGTACCGCCGTTTCTTCCGAGATGAGGTCGAACGCTATCTCGGTGGCGCTCTCTCGCCGGCCAGCACCCGCCGGCGCTTCGACGAGCTGCGCGCCGCCATCCTGCCGGACATCGAGGACGAGCTGGACCTCGTGGGCCAGAGCCGCAGCCGGTGGAACAACAACGTCTCCACCATGCAGAGCTTTCTCTCCAATCGCAATTCGGTTTTCCGCAACCACGTGATGAGCTCCAGCCGGCTCACCGTGCCGCCGGACCTGACGCCAAGCATCCGGTCCGTCACCCCCGATGAGATCGTCAACACCGGTGATGTGGTGGTCCGGGTCCGCGGTACGCGCCTGAGCAGGGATGTACAGATTTTTTTCAACGGGGTCGAGGGCGAGTTCGTGGATTACCACGGCCTCATCGGAGGGTTGAGTATCCGTGTCCCCTTTGATGGGGCGCTCGACGGCCCTGTCACCATGCGGGCCCGCAACCCGGATGCGGAGCTCGATTCCGAACCGGTAGAGGGTCTGTTTACCGTCGCGCTTCCGGCTCCGCTGCTCACCGGCGTGCAGCCGGACGTCGGCTCCGCCGAGGGCGGAGAGACGGTCTTCGTGAGCGGAGGGTATTTCTTCGAGGACATAGAGGTGTTTTTCGGAGACCAGGAAGCTGCCGAGGTGAGGCGCTTCGGCCCCAACGGTGACAGCACGGTGCTGCTCGAGGTTACGACGCCGCCCGGACAGGGCCAGGTCGAGATGCGGGTGGTTAACACCCGGCCGGGCAGGGCTGAGTCCGTCGACACCGTGACCTTTACCTACGAGAGCGCTGAAGGCTATATCCGTGGAGATCCCGATGCCAGCGGGGATGTCAACCTTACCGACGCGGTCCTCCTGCTTAACTTCCTCTTTGCCGGGGGTGCTCCCCCGTCCTGTGAGGCCGCTGGCGATACCGATCGCAGCGGCGACATCGGAATGACGGATGCCATCCAGATCCTGAATTATCTCTTCCTGGGGGCGGATGGGCTTCCCGCGCCCTTCCCCGAATGCGGCAGGGATCCTCTTGGCGAGCTGTTGCGCTGCGACGGGGCCCGGGATTGCCAGTAGCGATTCGCTGCCCGCGTCGCTTGCCGGGTTTTTACGCGGCTATCGCTATTCAACCAGCTTGCGCCAGCGGACGTTGCGCAGGGCCGCTGTCGTCTGGTAGGTCGCCAGGCCCAGGGGCCGCGACTCTTCGACCTCGATTCGCACGCCTATCTGCCTGTCCTTGGTGTCGGCGTTGACGATCTTTTCGTTGTCGAGCCAGGCCTCGAGCTTGTCCTTCGTCACCCGCAGGCGGACCGTATACCAGGCCCTGTTCTTGAAGAGGATCGATGTCGTGGTCTCGTTGTTGGCGGCGTCCTCCCCATCGAGGCACGAGATGCCGCAGACCGTTCCGCCCCAGCCTCCGAGGATGAGGGAGGCAAAGCTGTCGTTTACCGGGAAGGTGAGGCCGCAGAAGAAATCAGAGCCATCCGCCCGCATGGCCTCCAGCCGGATCTCGTAGTCCATCTTCGGGAAGTCCCGGGTCCAGGTGACCCCGCTGAGGACCTCGCCAGCGGGGATGATCAGCGTCCTGTCTCTGGCGTAGGTTATCCCGAGATTGAGGAATTCGGATTGTTTCCAGCCATCGATGCTGGTGCCGTCGAAGAGCGGCGCCCAGTTGCCATTGTAGCCGTTCTTCCCGGCGGTCGTGATCTGGCAGCCGCTCAGCCAGGAGGCGAAGCATACACAGGACAGCAGGCGAATCGTTTTCAGGGACATCTCAGCTCACCTCCAGCAGTTCGACTTCAAATACCAGCGTGGCGTCCGGGGGGATCACACTCCCGGCTCCGGCGGCGCCGTAGCCGAGGTCGGATGGAATCGTCAGTTTTCTTTTCCCGCCGGCTTTCATGCCGCAGACGCCCTCGTCCCAGCCGGCGATTACCTGCCCGGCTCCGAGATTGAAGGCGAAGGGCTGGTTGTGGTCGAGGGAACTGTCGAACTTCGTTCCGTCAGTCAGCCAGCCGGTGTAGTGGACACTCACGCGATTGCCGGCTTCGGCAGCATCGCCATCGCCTTCGGCGCTGTCGGTGTATTGGAGGCCGGAGGGCGTGGTCACGGCGTTTTCGTTTTCGAGTTCTTCCTGGGACACGAGAGTTCCTTTCTGTAGCGAGTTTGCGGCTCAGGCCGGATGGCCCAGCGGCGGATCATAGCAGCAATCGCAGTTTCACGGCTTCTTCTTCTTTCCTTCCTCCTTCTTCCTCTCTTCACGCTGGCGTTTTTCGTATTCCTTATACCACTTGACCAGCGCTTCTGGCCACGCGAAGCGCCTGCCCGGGTCCTCCTGATAGCCATCGAGATGGCCTGGCTGCTTGCGGTTTGCCGGCGCGCTGTAGTGCCAGCTCCTGTAGCCGAAGATCTCCCTGATGAGCATCGCGAGCTGCGGGTCGTATTCGATGAGCTCTTCACGCGTATCGACATGATTGTGGTCGTGGTCCGGCTTCCGGTTCGTGTTGAACCAGGACTGCACGCCCTCGGCCCAGTATTCATGGTGATTGTTTGAGGCGTATTTGCTCTTCCAGAGACCTTTCTTCATGGCGGTCTTCCAGGCGGCCTCGAGCCTCCCATCGAATGACGGATCGAGGAGGTCCAGCCCCGTATCATGGATAGCGTGCGCGAATTCGTGAATGAGAATGTTCTCTTCGTGGTAGGGGTCGCCGGGCATTTTCAGAAGGTTTTCCTCGCCGCAGCTGACCGATGGATTGCCATGCGTGGCTCCGAGACCCCGCGCCCTCTTATCCCAGAATTTCGGCGGCTCCAGTTCGCTGTGCTCAGGTACCTGCGTGGTGAACTCGTCGCAGGCCATGATGGAGAAGCGGATTCTGTTCCTGGACATGTCGTTCAGGTTGTCTTGACGCCCATCGAGCATGTGATGGATCAGGTATCCGGCTTCCAGGAGTGCGTAATCCGAGACCTTTTCCGATGAGAGGATTGGATAGGC
>JAKUSY010000143.1 GCA_022451445.1 Planctomycetota bacterium | reverse complement strand
AGCAGGCCAATGAGCACTGAAAGAGCCGAAATCGTTATCGTTGGAGGTGGAGCCGTAGGCTGCGGCGCGGCCTACAGCCTCGCCGAGGCCGGCAAAACCGACATCCTCCTCCTGGAGAAGGAGCCCGGGGTCGCCGCCGCCACCAGCTCGCAGGCCGCCGGGCTGGTCGGGCAGGTGCGCACCACCCCCGAGCGGGTCAAGCTCGCCATGTGGTCGGTGGAGACCTTCTCCCGTCTCCAGGAGAACGAGAAGTGCAATCCGGCCTGGCGCCAGGTCGGCTCGCTGCGCGTGGCGCTCAGCGATGAGCGCGTCGAGGAGTTCAGCAACATGAAGAGAGTCTGCGATGAGGCCGGGCTCGAAACCGAGTTCATCGACAACGACCGGGCCCGGGAGCTGTGGCCGCTGATGGACTTCCGGCACTCGAAGGCCGTCCTCTGGTGCCCGAGCGACGGCTACCTGCAGCCCTACGACCTGACCATGAGCTATGTTGAGCACGCGCGAGAGCTCGGGGTACGCTTCCGGACCGACACGCGAGTCACCGGCATCAGGACGGAAGGAGGCCGCGTGCGCGCCGTGGAGACCGATCGCGGCGAGGTCGAATGCGAAATGATCATCAACGCCGCCGGCGCCCACGCCTGCCAGCTCGCCTCCTGTGTGGGACTCGACCTGCCGATCATCCCGGTGCGCCACGAGTTCTTCGTGACAGTCGAATGCGAGGGCATGGAGCCGACATTGCCGGTGATGCGCATCCCCGACGCCACCCTCTACCTGCGCGGCGAGGTCAACTCGCTGCTGTGCGGCGGCTGGGAGCCCGAATCACTCTCGAACGACCCGCGCAAGATCTCCCTCGGCGACGAGCAACCGCTCATCGAGGAGGACTATGACGTGCTGGGACAGTTCGCCGAGGAGCTCTCCCCCCATATCCCGAAGGTCAGCGAGCTGGGCGTGCGCAGCATCTTCAAGGGCTGGCCGACCTTCACGCCCGACGGGCGCTTCATCATCGGCGAGAGCTCAAGGGTAAAGGGTTTCGTCATGGCCGGCGGCTGCAACGCCCACGGCGTCTCCGGTTCGGCCGGCATCGGACGACACCTCGTCGAATCTCTCCTCGACCCGGCGCCCTCGCCCTACGTCCGGAGTCTCAGCCCGGACCGCTTCAAAGCGGGCTGGAACTGGGACGAGGCGGCCAGGAGCGCACGGCGCTGCTACGAGACCTACTACGCCCTCGGCCACTGAGCCCACCGGCTTTCGCTCAGGCGAGGATCCCCTTGACCACCTTGCCGTGGACGTCGGTGAGACGGTAGCGGCGTCCCTGGAACTTGAAGTCCAATCTCTCATGATCGATTCCCAGCAGGTGGAGGATCGTCGCCTGGAAATCGTGCACGTGCACCTTGTCCTTCACCGCGTTGATCGCCAGGTCGTCCGAGGCGCCCCAGGTGATGCCGGGCTTCACGCCGCCGCCGGCCATCCAGACGGAGAAGGCGTAGGGATGGTGATCGCGTCCCCAGCGCTTGCGATCCTTGAGATTACCCTGGATGAACGGAGTGCGGCCGAACTCGCCGCCCCAGATCACCAGGGTATCCTCCAGCAGGCCACGCTGCTTGAGATCCTGCACCAGGCCGGCGGAGGGCTGGTCGGTATCCCTGCACTGGGTATAGAGCTCTGTGGTGATGCTGTTGTGCTGATCCCAGCCGGCATGCATGAGCTGAACGAAGCGCGAACCGCGCTCGATGAGCCGGCGCGCCATCAGGCAATTGTAGGCGAAGGTACCCCGCTCCTTGACCTGCGGACCGTACAGGTCGAGAACGTGCTGGGGCTCCTCTGAGATATCGCTCAGCTCCGGAACGCTCGCCTGCATCTTGTAGGCGAGCTCATATTGCGCGATGCGGGTTGAGATCGCCGGGTCAGCCACCTCGCGGTAACGCAGCTGGTTGAGCCTGGCCAGATCATTGAGGATTCCGCGACGCACCGGACGGCTCACCCCATCGGGACTCGAGAGGTAGAGCACCGGGTCACCGCCGCTGCGGAACTTGACGCCCTGGAAACGCGAGGGAAGAAAACCGCTGCTCCAATAATAGTCGTAGAAAATCTGGCCGCAGGTGGTGCCCTTGCTCACAGAGGTCATCACCGTAAAGGCGGGCAGGTTGTCCGTCTCGCTGCCGAGCCCGTAGGTCAGCCAGGAGCCCATGGTCGGACGCCCGGCCATCTCCGAGCCGGTCAGGAAAAAAGTGACCGCCGGCGAATGGTTGACCTGCTCGGTATGCATGCTCTTGATGAAACACAGGTCGTCGGCGATGCCGGCAGTGTGCGGCATGAGGTCGCTGACCCAGGCGCCGCTCTGCCCGCGCCTGTGAAAAGGTTCGATCGGCGAGAGCATGAGCTTGCCCTTGGGGTTGCCGGTCATCGTGCTGAAACGCTTGCCGCCGACGTACTCCTGGGGAACCGGCTTGCCGTGAAGCTCCTTCAGCTTCGGCTTGTAATCGAAGAGATCGACGTGGGTCGGCGCACCGTTCATGAAGAGATAGATCACCCGCTTCGCCCTGGAGGCGAAATGAGGCAGGCCGGGACCACCGGGGGTCGCCTCGACGTTCCCTCCGAGCAGGGAGGCCAGCGCGGCGGTACCGATACCGGCAGAGCTCCGACCGAAGAAATGCCGCCGGGTGAGCATCGCGTTGTATTGAGTGACGGGGTCCATATCCATCTACTTCGTGAGAGCCTCATCCAGGTTGAGCACCAGGGAACAGAGGCCCGCGTAGGCCGCATGCTCGATGGCATCAAGCTTCTCGTTTCGGGGCGAATCCCCCACCGCCAGCAGCTTCCGGGCCTCTTCTTCCTTCGTCGAATACTGTCTCTTCAGGATCTCCAGCCGTCGCAGCAGGATCTCCAGCTCTCCAGCGGAGGGAATCCTCGACGTGGCGAGCCGAAACGCCATCTGAATCCTGTCGCCCGCTTCGGGACCGGCCTTCTCGATGACCCTCTGCGCCAGGACCCGGGCAGCCTCGACATAGGTGATGCCGTTGAGTGTGGCAAGGGCGTGCAGAGGAGTATTGGTCAACGTCTTCCTCACCTCGCAGGTCTGGCGCTTCGCCTCATCGAAGAAAATCGTTGGCCCGATGATCCGCCGCCAGAAGGTATAGAGACTGCGCCTGTAGAGATTTTCACCCTTGTCCTGCCTGTAGCGCATCTTGCCGAAGGTCGCCTCGGCCCATATCCCCTTCGGCTGGTAGGGCCTGACAGATGGACCGCCGAGCCGCCTGGCGAGCAGGCCGCTGGCCGCCAGGGCGTGGTCTCGAATCATCCAGGACGGCATGCGCCGGCGCGGACCGCGCCCCAGCAGGCGGTTGGCCGGATCCTTCCCGGACAATTGATCGTTCAGCCGGGCGCTCTGGCGATAGGTCGCGCTGGTTACGATCAGCCGGTGGAGAGCTTTCAGGTCCCAGCCGCTGCGGATGAACTCGGTCGCCAGCCAGTCCAGCAGCTCTGGATGGCTCGGCTTCTCGCCCTGGGAGCCGAAATCCTCAACGGTCTTCACCAGGCCCGTACCGAAGAACTTCTGCCATTCCCGGTTCACGGTGACGCGCGCGGTGAGGGGATGGGAAGGATCGACCAGCCAGCGCGCCAACGACAGCCGGTTGCGCGGCGCCTTCTCAGCGAGCGCGGGCAGGCTCTGGGGCACCTCGGCGGAAACCTCCTCGCGCTTCTGGTTGTAGAGCCCCTTGTAGAGGATGAAGGTCTTGCGGGAGTTCGGACGATCCTGCATGACCATCACCTTGACAAAGGATTTCTCCAGCTTCTGCCGGCCGGACACCTGCTCGCGGAGCTTCTTCAGCAGCGCCGCGTAGCCGGCGGAGCTTTCCTTATAGTGTTTCTCGAGCTCGGAAAGCTGCGCCGGGTTCCGCTTCCCGGGAGAGCGGGAGAGAGCCTCGATCACCTTCTTCGGCAACCCCTTGGCGGATTCTGACTGGGCCGCGTCCTTTCCCTCATCCCGGCTGAACACGCCGTCCTCGAGCTTCGCGACCTCCGCCGCCGAGGCCGTGATGCCGCGCTTTAATTCTTCGAGCTTGCCGTACTGGAGGGAGTCCGGTGCCCGGATCGCCGGAGCCGTCGCCGGGTCGCCGCCACCGCCATTGACCGGGGTCTGGTTGAACAGGGCGAAGAGCTGGTAGTAGTCACGCTGCCTGAGCGGATCGAACTTATGGTCGTGGCAGCGGGCGCACTGGACCGTCAGGCCCATCCACACAGTACCCACAGTTTCGATCTGGTCGAAGACGTACTCGACCCTGTTCTCCTCGGCGATGCGTCCGCCCTCGCCGTTGATCATATGGTTGCGGCAGAAGCCGGTGGCGAGCTTCTGCTCCATCGTAGCCTCCGGCAGCATGTCGCCGGCGAGCTGCTCGATGGTGAACCTGTCATAGGGCATGTTATCGTTCAGAGCCCGGACCACCCAGTCCCTCCACGGCCACATGGTCCTCGACCCGTCCCCCTGGAATCCGTTGGTGTCGGCGTAGCGGGCCAGGTCGAGCCAGTCCCAGGCCATGCGCTCACCATAGGAAGGAGCTTCAAGCAGGCGCTCGACGACCTTCCCGTACGCATCAGGCTCCTTGGCGGCAAGGAAGCTGTCGATTTCTTCAAGCTCCGGCGGCAGGCCGGTAAGATCAAAACTCAGGCGGCGAAGGATGCGGGTCTTCTCCTCGTCCGGAGAAGGAGAGAGCCCCTCCTTCTGAAGACGGCGAAGGATGAACTGATCGATGGGGTTAATTGGCCAGCCGCTTTCCTCGACCGCGGGCGGCTGAGGATGGGCCAGGGGCCGCAGGGACCAGTGCTCCTGCCACCCGGCTCCCTGGGCGATCCATTTCCTCACCAGCTCGATCCCGGCGGCACTGAGCTTCAGCCTGGATTTCGCCGGCGGCATGCGCTCGTCCTCATCCTCATGGGCGATGCGGCGGTACAGCTCGCTCTCCATGGGTTTGCCGGGGACGATCAGCTTGTGATCATCGAGCTCCGCGCGCAATCCCGCCTCGGTATCGAGACGCAGCTTCGCCTTGCGCTTGCTCTCATCCGGACCGTGGCATTTGAAGCAATTGTCACTCAGGAGCGGACGGATCTGCCGGTTGAAGTCAATCTCCTGCGTCCATCCCCACCGGGCGGCTGAGAGGAAAGTGAGAATCAATAAAAATTGCTTCACGGCTTCGTCTTGGTCTCTGGGGAGATGCTGATGATAATCAGGGGAGTATTCTAACGAGACTTAGTTCAGATGAGCAGAAAATGACGGAATTGAAACACCAAACAGGGAGCCCGTGCCTCTTTTGATAAATAGAATATTCCACCTGGCGCCCATCGCCATCGCCGCCGCACTGTGCTGGCTTCTTCCCGGCTCCGCCGCGGCCGGGCAGCCCAACATCGTGGTGATCCTCACCGACGACCAGGGCTATGCCGATGTGAGCTACAACCCGCACCACCCACGGGAGGTGAGCACTCCGAACATCGACAGGCTCGCCCGCTCCAGTGTCATCTGTACGGCCGGCTATACCAGCGGCCACGTCTGCGCTCCCACCCGCGCGGGACTGATGACGGGACGCTACCAGCAGCGCTTCGGCATCTACACCGCGGGCGAGGGAGGCTCCGGCGTGCCGCTGTCGGAAACTTTCTTCCCCCTGCATCTGAAGGAGGCGGGCTACACCTCCGGAGCCTTCGGAAAATGGCACCTGGGGGTCGACATCAAGTACAACGCCATGCACCGCGGCTTCGACGAGTTCTACGGATTCATGGGCCGCGGAGCCCACGACTACTTCGACCTGGTCACTGCCGACCATCCGATCTACCGCGGCCTCGAGCCCATCAGGGACAAGGGCTACCTGACCGACCGGATCACCGAGGAGGCCGTCTCCTTCATCAAGCGCCACAAGAAGAAGCCCTTCTTCGCCTACATCGCCTACAACGCGGTGCATGCCCCGGCCCAGGCACCGGCCGCCGACATCCGCAAGGAAACCGATGACCCGGCCCGCAACGTGTTGATGGCCATGCTCCGAAGCCTCGACGCAGGGGTCGGGAAAATCGTCGACACGCTCAAGGCAGAGGGGCTCTTCGACAACACCCTGCTCTTCTTTCTCACCGACAACGGCGGCTCCAAGGCCATGCATGCCAACAACGCGCCGGTTCGGGGCTACAAGGAGGAGGACTACGAGGGCGGGATACGGGTTCCATTCATCGTCTCCTGGCCCGCGAAGCTCAAGGGCGGCACGACCTGCGATGTGCCCCTGATGTCGATCGATATCCTTCCCACCGCCCTGGCAGCCGCCGGAGCCGAGATGATTGGCAAGCTCCCCCTCGACGGCAGGAACATCCTTCCCGCCCTGGCGGGAAAGGCCGACAGGATCCACGAGCAGCTCTACTGGAGCTCGGCGGGAGGAAAGGGCGCCTGGGCCATCCGTTCCGGAAAGTGGAAGCTGGTCGGCCTCAAGGATAAGCTCGAGCTCTTTGATCTCGAGGAGGACAAAGGAGAGTCGAACGATCTCTCCGGGAAAAACCCCGCGCAGGTCGGAAAGTTGAAAACACTGCACGATGCCTGGCTCGATAAGATGGCTGAACCGGCCAACGGCGCGGCGAAACGCTGGAACGCGAAAGCCCCGTCCCCCGGCCAGAAGAACAAGAGAAAGAGCCGCGAAGAAAAGAAAAAGCTGCGCGAGGAGCGCAAGGCAAAACGCCAGGCTGGAGAGAAGCCCGGCGAGTGATCCCTCCCGCAGTGAGGACCTACTTCAGCGGGTTCTCGTACCAGACGATATTGGCGCTGGAGTGCCCGGCGATCAGGATATCGAGATCGCCATCTCCATCCAGGTCGACTGTCCTGAGATCGTAAGATCCCTGGTCTCTACCGATGAGGTGGCGGCGGAAGACTCCCTTCCCATTATTTTCGTACCAGACGGCAATCCCGGTGTTCAGCCGTCCACAGGTGGCAGCGTCGATATCGCCATCGGCATCCAGATCCACGGTGGCCAGTGAGTGCGGACCCTCGATCTCCGGGTCGATCTCGATCGGCCTGAAATCGGGTCCCTTGAACCACAGGACTCCCCGGGTGTGGCCGCGGGTAGCGAAGAAGTCCATCCTGCCATCGCCGTCGAGATCGACCGGGTGGATATTGGTGGCCCCCGGCTGGCTGCCGGAGAGCAGGTGCTTCTTCCACGGCCTGGTGGGGTCCTCAGGCTGGCGCCACCAGGCAAACCATTCCCCTCCCGGAAATTTTTCGCCTCCCTTGGCCGCGCAGGAAATGTCGGGGCGGCCATCTCCATCGACATCCCCGAAGCCGGTGTAGGGGGATGCGCCCGGCGCGTCACGCACGGCGAATACATTGCGAATCCAGCTCTTCGCCTTCAATGGATCAGCGGGAATCTTCTGCCAGGTGATCGATTCGGGAACCGGGGTCTGGCCGGGCCCCCTCCCCGAGTTGGCTATGACATCCGGCTTTCC
>JAKUSY010000142.1 GCA_022451445.1 Planctomycetota bacterium | reverse complement strand
CGAGGGGGCAAAGTGCGGCTTCCGCGCGGCAAGGGGCTCGAAGCCCGGGCCCTCCGCGGCGGCGCCTTCCTCGGCTGAGAGAGCGGCCAGCGCCATGGCGCCGAGGCCCATCGAGCAATCTCGCACGAAGTGACGGCGGGTCAGGGCGAAGGGGTCGCCCGGGGGCTGCTGCTGGGGGAATCGATCCATCATGGCCTTGCTATCGTTTCATCGAGATTCAGGAGAACGTTTCCGACGACGGTCCAGGCCGCCAGGTCGGCAAGCTCGACCCCCGCCGGCGCCTTGCCGGCGTAAGAGGTCGCCATCTTTTTCGCCTCTTCAGGCTTCGAGGCAAACAGCTTCCGGCTCTCGTCAAAAAGCTCAGCCAGCAGCTTCCGCTCATTTTCACCGGGCGGACGCGCCAGAACCAGACGAAAACCGTAGGTCGATCTCTCGGCGGCGGTGGAGCCGCCATCGGCGGCGATGCGCCTGGCGAGCACCTGGGCGGCCTCGACATAGACCGGGTCGTTAAGGGTCACCAGGGCCTGCAGGGGGGTGTTGGTGCTGATGCGGCGAATGGTGCAGAACTCGCGGCTGGGAGCATCGAAGGTGACCATCGAAGGATAGGGAGAGGTCCGGCGCCACTTGGTATAGAGGCCGCGGCGGTACTTGTCGGTGCCGCCGCTGGTCTTCCAGTCGGTGGAGCCGCCGAACGCGGCGTTGTTACCCAGGGCCGGCTGGGGAGGGCGTACCGATGGCCCGAACATGGTTCGGTTGAGGAGGCCGCTCACCGCCAGCGCCTGGTCCCTGATCATCTCCGCCGACAAGCGCAGGCGCGGCCCGCGCGCCAACAGGCGGTTGCGCGGATCCCGGGCGGCAAGCTCAGCGGTCACCCTCGAAGACTGCCGGTAGGCCGCCGAAGTCACGATGTATTTCAGCAACCAGCGAATGTCCCATTTCTCTGCCACCAGGCGAAGGGCGAGATGATCGAGCAGGACCCGATGGGAGGGCGGCGACCCCTGGATTCCGAAATCCTCGCTGGTCTCCACCAGGCCGATGCCGAAAATCTGCTCCCAATAGCGGTTGACGATAACCCTGGCCGTCAACGGGTTCCTGTCATCCATCAGCCAGCGAGCCACCCCCAGGCGATCAGGCTTGCTGCCATCGGCAAGGGCGGGAAAGACCGCGGGAGTCCCGGGCTCGACCGCGCGGCCCTTCTGTTTAAAATTTCCGCGAACATGGATGTGAGTCTTTCGGTGACGGTTGGCGGGACGCTCCACCATGACCGGGGAGGTCGTCGTCTTGAGAGCCCCGATCTTCTTTTTCAATTCGGCGATCTTCGCGACATCGGGCGACGCGGCGGGGGTGACTGAATAGGCGAAAATCTCTTTTCTCTGCGCTTCGCTGAGCTTCGCCCCGCTCTCGGGTACAGCCAGCTCGCTGCTGGGGCTGGGGATGGCCGCCGGTTGATGGACGAACAGCGGCTTGCGCCGCGCATCCAGCAACGCCAGGCGAAAACCTTTGAGTCGATAGCCCAAGTCACTATCGGTTCGATTCCAGATGACGACCTTGTCGACACGGCTGGCGGATCCCAGGTCCACTTCCCACCAGGGGTCCTGATCTTCATTCGTATGGGTAGTCGAGGTCGCGGCGGCGTAGTCGCCATCAGTATTACCATCGATCGCCAGGGCCGCCGGGCCGTTGAAGCCGGTGCTCGACTGGCTGGCCTTTCCTTTGACGGCGACATTCCCACCACCGCTGAAAACCTGCACCTCGGCCAGGGAAAGGAAGGCCTTGCGGCCGGGTATCTCGACCCGAACGAAACGCGCCCGGATCGGACCCTCGTCCAGCTCGATCGCCTCCCCCGCGGCAGCTTCGACATGCTTCTTTTCAAGAGCCTCGATCTCTTTTTCATACGTGGCCCGTTGAAGCTTCTGGTTCTCGGATATCACCTTGAGCGTCGGGCTCTCATTGCCACGGTCCGCGTCTTCGCTCTGGTTCCAGACGGCGAAGAACCTGTAGTACTCTTCCTGTGAGATGGGATCGTATTTGTGGCTGTGGCATTGCGCGCAGCCGAAGGTCATCCCCATCCAGACCTGCATGGTGGTATTGACACGGTCGACGACCGCCGCCACGCGGAACTCCTCGTCATCTGTGCCGCCCTCGGAGTTGGTCATGGTGTTGCGATGGAAGCCTGTGGCGATCTTCTGCGATTCCGTCGCATTGGGCAGCATGTCGCCGGCGAGCTGCTCGATCGTGAACTGGTCGAAGGGCAGGTTGTCGTTGATGGCGGCGATCACCCAGTCCCGGTAGGCCCAGATGGTCCGCTCAGGGTCCTGCGCGTAGCCCGCGGAGTCGGCGTAGCGGGCCAGGTCAAGCCAGACACGGGCCCAGCGCTCCCCATAGCCCTTCGAGGCCAGGAGGCGGTCAACGAGAGCCTCGTAGGCTCCAGCACCGGAATCGTTGACAAAGGCATCCACCTCCTCCAGGGTCGGGGGCAGCCCGGTGAGATCAAGCGACAACCGGCGAATGATCGTATGGCGATCAGCCTCGGGGGCGGGCTTCAGGCCCTCCCCGTCAAGGCGATGAAGCACGAAATGATCGATCGGACCGCGACACCAGCCGGGATTGGAAACCTGTCCGGGCTTGACGGCCATCGGCAACCCGAATGCCCAGTGGTTCCTGCCGGCGGGATCTTCTCCGGAGAGGTCCTCGGGCCACTCGAGTCCCTGGTCCACCCAGGCGCGCAGGACCCCCACCTCGATGGCCGAGAGCCGTTTTTTGCCGCCTGGCGGCATCGCCTTCTTCGGATCCACGGCCGCCACGAGGTGAATGAGCCGGCTCTCGGCGCTCTTGCCCGGCAGGAGCACCCGGCCGGACTCCCCGCCCCTGAGAGCGGCGGATTTTCGATCCAGCCTGAGATCTCCCTTGTGCTTGACGCCCTGGTGGCACCGATAGCAGGAGCGCTCGAGAATGGGCTTCACATCCGTCTCGTAGCTCACCTTACGGGCCGCGGCCGGAGGCAGGGTCTCGTCGCCTTCGCCCGCCACCGCGCAGACACAAGCGAACAGGCTGAGACTCGAACACAGGAGGGTTTTGTAAAACATGCTGGTTATCCCGGCAAGGCTGAAGCGCCATCAAGGGCCGCGCCCTGGCGCGCCCGAGCCATCTTACTCTTTGAGCCTGAGCGTCTTAAAGACCTTTTGCGAAGATCCGCGGGCGCCTTTCCCCCGATCGCCATATCGCGGCTTTATTCGCCGCGCTTGATATCTTCCTCAATCTTCCCGATCGTCTTCCTGACGATGTCGCGCAGGGTCCTGCTCCTGGTCCGGGAGGCCTTCTCGAGATCCTCGAGGGCATCCCTGGCGCCCTTGCCCAGCTTGCCCAGGCAGTCGCAGGCGAAAGCTCTCACATAGCGGTCCTCGTGACGCAGGGCGCGCCTGAGAAGGGCGACATCCCTGGGCTGGATTTTTTTCAGGGCTGAAAAGCCCATAGAGCGGCTGTATTCGTCGCCAAGCAGCTCAAAGAGGGCCTCAGCCGCACCCTGCGCTTCGGGGCCGATCTCTCCCAGGGACTCCACCGCCGCCCGCCTGACATCCGGGTTTTCATCCCCCACCGCCGCGGCCAGGGAAGCGACCGCCGCCTCGTTGTCCCGGCGGCAATGTACGAGGGCCCGGGCGCTTGCCAGGCGCACCTTCAAGGGAGATTCCCGCAGCAGGGAGGCCAGGGCGTCCTGCGCGGCGGCGGCCGGGCCGCCAATCCTCGCGAGGGTCTCGATCGACGCCAGGCGCAAGGCCTCCGGTTCCTTGTCCTCGGTCGCCAGCTCGAGCAGGGGAGCCGCCGCGGCATCGGCTCCTTCGGTGAAGCCGCCCAGCGCCTCGACGGCGGCCAGGCGCACCGACGTCTCTTTTTCGCCCACCAGGACGAGAAGCTCCGCGATCAGCGCCTCCCCGTTTCCACCCATCGACCCGAGAGCTCGCGCGGCCAGGCCGCGAACGGCCGGGTCCGCATCCTTGAGCGCGGCCCGGAGCTCGGGCCGCGCCGCGGCCGCGTCCGTCCCCATGGCGGCCAGCGACGACGACGCCGCCCGGCGAATCTCGACCGAGCTATCCGCCAGCGACCGCCTCAAGATCGGTACGAGCCGTGCGCGCTGATTTTTTTCCATTTTCCCGGCGGCGGAAACAGCGGCCGCCCGAACCTTCTCATCGGGATCTTCGATGAGGGCGAGAAGAGCCTCGGCGTATTCCTTCGCCGGGATCCCAAGCGCGGCCAGCGACCCGATGCAGATGGCCCGCAGGAGGGGATCGGCATCTTCGAGCCCCCCCAGGAGCTCCGGCAGCGCCGCGCGGCCCGGCTCTCCGGCGGCGCCGAGAGCCTGCGCGGCGCCAAGACGCGCCGGGGCGGGCCCTCTCTTGAGAGCATCGCGCAGGATTTCCACGGATGTCGAGGCCGTAAAACGCAGGGCCAGCATGAGACGTGCCGTGTCCTCCGGCGCGTCCGGTTCCGCGAGCTTCTTCAATATCAGGGCGGCGGCCTCTTCTCCAAAAACTCCCAGGGACCGGGCCAGCGGAGTCTCCGACTCCAGCTTGTCGATGCGCAAGGCCGCGGCGACCAGGCCGGGCAGGACCGCGCGGGCCCGGCTGCCGAGACGTTCAGCCACCAGCGCCACGGCCTGGATGGTCTCCTCCCCGCCTCCCTCGAGAAGCGTCCCCAGCTCCCGGCTCACATCTGCCGCCCGCTGCCGCGAGAGAGCCTGCACCGCGGCACCTCGAACCGCGGCCTCCGAATCCTCGAGCCGCGGCATCAGGAGCGGCACCAGCCTCGCGGCCGGCAGGCCCGCCTTGCTGAGCGCCGAGACGGCGGAGGAGCGAACCTCCGGGTCCTTGTCGGCGAGCGCACCGGCAAGGGCATCCAGCGCCGGCTTCGCCCCGGAGCCCATGAGGCTGAGAGCGCGGGCCGCGCCGCGCCGGGTCGCGTCCTCCTCGCTGCCAAGCGCCTTCGCCAGCCTCGGCGCCACGGCCTCTCCGTAATTGCCCAGCGCCTCGCTGGCATTGCGCCGTACGGTATTTTCATCATCCCTGAAGGCCACGATGAGCCTCTCCACCGCCTCGGGCGAAGCGGGACGCACCCAGGACAGGGCCCTTGCGGCCGCGGCCCGAACCCGGGATGAGCTCGATCCCAGCTCCCCGATGAGCGCCGGCGCCGCCGCCGAGCCGATTCGCCCCAGCGCGTAGGCCGAGCGGTAGCTGACCTGCCGATCGCCGGATCTCAGGTTCCGGATGAGCCCCGGTACCGACGGAGCGGCCGCCGGGCCGATCCCGCCGAGGGCCTGGGCTACCAGGAAGAGAACCTGCGGGTCACGATCGCCAAGGGCCTTGACGAGGGCGTCGAGGGCGGGGGCAGCCTTTTCGCCAAGCCGCGCGAGCTCGAAGGCGGCCTGGCGCCTGGTTTCCTTGCTGGAGTCTCCAAGACGCCCGGCCAGCTCGCCCAGGTCGGCGCCCCCATCCCCAGCAGAGAGCCCACCGGGAGCCAGGAAGACCGCGGCCAGCAGCAGGAAAAAAGCTCTCATCGGGGCTTGCAGCATATCTCGTGGAAAAACAGTCGCCGGTAAAGCCACGCCAGGCCAGGAGCCGGGCGGGCGGGTCTCAGGTGGTGAGGTAGCGAAGGTCGCCCGTAGAGTCTCCGAAAGAATCAACGGACGCGCCCGTGCGCTCGAGCATCGAAACGAACAGGTTACAGGCCGGGGTCTCCCGCTCGTAGATGATATGGCGGCCGGGGTCGATGGAGCCGCCTCCCCTGCCGGCCAGCAGGAGAGGAAGGTTCTCGTTATTGTGGCGATTTCCGTCGCTGATGCCGCTGCCGTAGAGAACCATGCAGTTGTCAAGCAGGGTTCCATCGCCCTCCTTGACCCCTTTCAGCTTCTCGATGAAGTAGGCGAACTGCTCAACGTGAAACCGGTCGATCCGGCGAATCTTCTCCAGGTTCGATTCGCGTCCCTGGTGATGGGAGAGGCCGTGGTGGCCATCGGGAACGGAAACCTCCCGGTAGCTCCTATTGCTGCCGGCGCGCGCGAACATCAGGGTCGATACGCGGGTGAGATCTCCCTGGAAGGCGAGCACCATCAGGTCCGTCATCAGGTTGACGTGCTGCTTGAAGGCCATCCTTCGCCCGGGGGTCTCCGGCCGCCCCGCAGGCTCCTCGACCTCCGAGGCCGAGCTGGCGCTCTGCACCCTGCTCAGCCGCTTCTCCAGGTCCCGCATCCCGGTGAGGTATTCGTCGACCTTGCCGCGGTCACGGCTGCCGAGCCTGGCGTTCAGCCGGCGGGCGTCATCGAGAACGAAATCGAGGATGCTGAGCCTGCGACGCAGACGGCGGGCCTGGTTCTCCGCCACCTCCCGCTCTTTGCCGTTGCCGAAGAGTCGATCGAAGGCGCGGCGCGGATCGACCTCCTTCGAGTTGGGGGAGGTTTCGCTGGCCCAGGAGATATTATTGGAATAGGCGCAGCTGTAGCCGGAGTCGCAATTGCCGGAATTACGCCCCCCATCACAGCCGAACTCGAGCGAGGAGAACTTCGTCAGGCCGCCGAGCTGGCGGGCGGCCGCCTGGTCAACCGACATGCCGACCCTGATCCCGGAGCCGTGCGTCTTCACCGGCTGGGCGCCCGTCAGGAAGACCGAGGCGGAGCGGGCGTGATCGCCGGCGCCATCGCCGTTGGCGCGGCCCTTGTCGTGAGTCAGGCCGGTCAGGACAAGCAGGTCATCCCGCAGCGCGCTGAGCGGCTGCAGGCTCCAGGGCAGCTCGTAGTCGCTGCCGGAGCGCTCCGGCCCCCAGTTCTTCAGGTTGACCCCGTTGGGAACGAAGCAGAAGGCCATCCGCACGGGAGCGGCCGACCCGCCAGCCACGGACTCCGCCGCGGCAACGGCAGGCGTCATCGCTTCCAGGAAGGGAAGCGCCAGCGAGGTGCCCAGTCCGCGAAGGACCGTTCGGCGAGAAATTCCGCGTGCTTTGCTCATGGCTGCTTTACTCTTCCTCCACGGCGAAAACGGAAGGTATCCGACTGTACGATGCCGGAAATCAGGCTACCTATTTTGTAACCGTTCGCACTCGTCAAGTCGACCAATTGATCGATCGTGCATTTATCGTAATATTCGAGTCCGCGGCCGAGAGCGTAGGTCAGCATCTTCTCGGAGAGGGCCCGAACAAAGGCTTTTGGGCGCTTCTTGAGAAGAACCTTGAGCTCCTCCGGGCCTTCAAATGGCTTGCCCCCGGGCAAATTGGCCTTCGCGTTTACGAGAAATTCCCCATCGAATTCGCGCCAGGCGCCCACCGCGTCAAAATTCTCCAGCGCGAACCCGAGCGGGTCAAGGCGGTCGTGGCAGGCCGCGCAGGCCGGATCGAGCCGATGCCTCTCGAGACGCTGCCTGAGAGAACCACTCAGAACGACATCTTCTTCATCGGCGAGGTCCGGAACATTGGGCGGCGGCGGCGGTGGGGGAG